>JAUVCS010000115.1 GCA_030590745.1 Desulfuromusa sp. | reverse complement strand
CTGAGGCTGAAAGATGCCGATAGTGACTTGCTGAAGTCCTTCTTGGAGTAGCCGTACGAGGACTTAATTTCAAGCCGGGTTTTTTCCCGGTTTGCCAGAAGTATCGCGCCAGAATCAAAATCAAGCCCCGATTCCATCACTTTAATGATGGTACTTAAAACCCCTTCAACCGATCTTTCCTCGGTCAGAACCTGACCAATTTTATGAACCAGTTGGATATTCTGTGAACTGGTGTTGATCAGCTCAGTCAGACGTTCGGAACTGTCCCACATGTTCTCCATTGAGCTTGTCATTTCCTTACGCTGTAGAATCTCTGTAGCCAGTGCAAATCCCAGACACAGGAATGACACCGGAAGAAAACAACCCAGGAAGGTTTTGAAAGGTAAAAGGGGTAGCCCTGGAATAATAGTGAGGACTAAAAGAGCCATAAAAGCATTACGAAGACTGATAAGGGTGCTGGAAGGTTTTCTCTTCCAGGTGACGATATAGCGACAGCAGCTTCCCCCATCAAAGAGACATTCCGGTTGTTCTATTTTAGGTAAACCAAGATGAAATCCATCGATGATGGCTTCAAAAAAGCCAATACGATTTTCACACTGAAAAGGTTGTTCATTGACCCCTTCATGGGGGGTTACAGTAATTTCGACCTTGTTGCGTTTAAGAGTGCGCGTTGTAAATTCGCACGAACGGGTCAATTTCTTACTGACTTTGCCGAGGGCCTGGAAAGCGATAGAGGGGCCTAACAGCCCGAGTGTATATTGACGCATTGTGCCAATGGCACCGGGAGAGGCGGCTACTCGACCAGCATCTCTTGCCAAGGTTTTACTGTCGGTTAATTGAACTGCGCGTTCATAAAAACGGTCAACCTGTGATTGGGTAAACCAACAACCTTCGTCATTGATTTCATGAGGCTCTATGTCCGCGTAAGCAAGGATATTTCCGATCTTTACCTGCGGATATCTTTTCCGCAGTAACTCCAGATAGGCACTCAGCACACGTGAATTATAAAGGGGCATTTGTTGTTTCATCAGCAATACCGATTCATCCAATCCATATAGGATTCACTGGCCAGAGAGATATCCAGGCACCACAGGGAATATTCTTTATCAACCTGAAAACCACAGCTATTTAAGTAATTATTAGGGAAAACCATCACTGGATCTGACATTTTATTCTTCTGTAAAGCAAATTGGTGAACTGCAAAGGAGACCATATCGAAATAATTGGTTGACGGGTCGATCATGTAAACCGTGATTGCATTGGTTATTTCTGACAAGTTTAAGCCGAGATCCGAAGATTGAATATCGATCAGTGCTTTTGGACTATTATGATAGCGCAGGACATGTAGCTCCCGCTTTCTGATCAGGCCACACTTTCTATATATTTCAGACAGGGTCTGGTCTCCAAACTCTTCTGGAATCATATCAAGCCCCTCTGGAAGTAAACCCCCAGAGACGTTCTGATAGTAACCATAGAATTCGGTCAGGTCGGAGATTGTTGCAGGTTCAAGAACCCAGCCGCTGCTTAATTCTGTCGGGGCCCCGACAAATCTTCTAGCTTCATTAATATAAGAGAGACAGTCCAGTGAGGATATTTTCGGGTTCATCACTTCTTGAACATATTTGCCGAAATAATGTTGTGGAAATTTATTAGCTGCCCGGAAATAACCAATAATATATTTAATATTAGTGGGATTCAGCTGGTAGCTGTCATTCATGTATTCTGAAATGGCACGAACAACTTGTAACCCGGCACGTTGGCTTCTCAGTGCGGCATGATGCTGGTTCATCCACGTCTGGCGATAAACTCGCAAAGTTGAAAAATGACCGAGAATCTGTCCCTGTTGCTGATAAACAAAATGGCGACTGATTTCCACCCCACTCTGATAGAGGGTCAGATAGGACTGCATCATTTCTTCACGTTTATTGGCGAGTTCGGCATATTTTTTGGGATAGAGAAAACCGGTTTCAAAAAAGAAATCAAATAAATCTTCTGGATCAATCTGATTGCTGATGTAGGTGCTGGAATTCTGCGCCTGCTGAATGAAATTAATTAACTGTAGATGATCCTGAATGTTGATATCTAAAATTGCGCAGCCGATCCGTACCGTTCCCGGTTCCTTTTCATCCGCTTCACAATAAACAACCTGCATCATGCAGGGGATGACGAGGTTGTTGGTAAATGAGATTTTTGCATTTTTGATCAGCAGTCCGGGGATTAAGGCAGCTCTGGTAGCTTTTTCATTTACGGAGAAGCCCAGGCTACCCAGATCGGTGATTTTCAATCTGACCTTTTTACCGGTGATTGGATGATCAAACAGCAGATCTGGAGATGGAACCAGTTTCTGGCGGCGGGTGCGGTATTTTCTGGGAGTGTAGCGGGGCGTCGCTTCCATATCGGGAATTAACAGATACTGCCCTTGTCCACGGGGAGAAAGGGTCACCTGACCGGTGTAAACAGGATAATTATCGCACTGAACGGTGAGCATGGCGGGGGCGTTTTTGTTCAGCCAGGTAAAAGAGAGATCCTCTCCGGCGTGAAGATCGACCAGAATCCCCTTAACTGAATAATCCAGTAATTTACCTGAGAAAACGATAGCATTCTGGGTGAGGGTTACGGGAATCTTTTTTTCAACACAGGTAAAGCGAATTTGTTTTCTAAATCCAGATTCTACCGCTGTTTCTGGAACTGTGAAACTTATGGTTCGATCACCAATTCGATAAATTTCCGGCTTGAATTCGTAGGAACCCCGGTTGGTATTCAGAATAATTTTGATTAAATCGAATGAAGACAGGAAAGGTGGGGAAGATTCCTCTTTAATCCAGGTGGCAGTGATACTTTCATCAACAACCGGATCCGGGCTGGCTTTTAAATAGACACAATAATTATGACTTTTATGCTGCATACAAATTATCAAAGGGGTCTTTTGATAATGGAGCGCATTGATCTGATTCAGCAGTTGTTTCTGCCGAATCGACATGAGCTGGGCAACATTGTTTTCCTTTACTACGGTCACACTTTTCTCCCCACAGCCCCCCTTCCAATTCAATCTAAAAATGGATAAATGTAAACTATCATTACTTTTTTATAATGTCATCAAAAAAAGTATATTTAAATTAAAATAAATAAAAACAGTGAGGAAGGGGCACCATTCTTTTGATTGGGACAAAATTATTCTTAAACACAGGTGTGATGTAGTGTTCTGATTATAGAGCTTTGACCACCATTAAAGTGATGTCATCGTCCCTTGAATGATCGCCTCTGAAGCGATCCAGTTCTGTGATGAGCTGCCGGGCGATATCGCCAGCACTCTGATCGGCCTGTCGAAGCAAAAGCTCAGTGACCCTTGCGGCTCCGAACATTTCTTCCTCCATGTTCCTGGTTTCCCAGATACCATCTGTTCCGATCAATAAGATATCTCCAGGTTCAAGTTTCATAACCGGAGACATTTCATAGGGGGTGTCTTCAATGATTCCGAGTGGGATCCCCGAGCTGTGAAGTTCTTCAACTTGCTTGTTGGCACGGTAGAAAAATATCGGCGCCTGTCCAGCAGAGATCCAGGATAAAGTGTGTTCTTCCGGGGTGAGGACACCGTAAAACATCGTCATGAAATCGGCATTGGCGGTTCCCCGACAGAGTTGGTTGTTGAGCTCACAGGCAAGGAGTTCCAGATCTGATCCATGCCGGTCAACTAGAGAGTGGAGGGCACCACGGGCGGTTGCCATGACCAGTGCAGAGCCGATTCCATGACCGGAAACATCTCCCACTGCCAGCCCATATTGTTGCGGCCCCGAACTTTTCAGCGGGATGAAATCAAAGTAGTCGCCACCGGTTTCATCACAGTAGAGACTTTCTGCGGCAAACTCAAAATTGGGACAAAGAGGTGCTGATTCAGGCAGGAGTTGTTGTTGAATCTCTTTGGCTAACTCTAGAGATTGTTTCATCTGCTCCCGATCTTTCAGCCGGCTTCCCATTCCATTGAAAATCTTACCGAGATTTTCCAGCTCATCACCCGTTCGAATGTCAACCTGGGTCTCAAAATCTCCATCGGAAAGCTGCTTTGCTGCTGTCGCCAGTTGCATAATCGGATGGGTTACTTTGCGGGAACGGCTGATTGCCAAAAGAATGGCGGCAGCGACAACAATAATTGTCAGGACAGCGCTGATTCTGAGACTCCGGGATATCTGTTGATTAACATAATTTTCGGCATTGATCGCTGGAGCTATAATTAGTTGATAGGGGACAATCACCAGCGGGAAGGGTTCATCTACGTTTCGGGCACCATAGGCCCAGAGAGATTCCTCCCCCCGATAAATAATTTTTCGGACGGCAGAATTTCCGTTCAGGAGATCCTGCTGAAGTTCCTGCAATTGCGGGTCGGTTATATCCAGATACTCATGCTCAACCGGTATCCGCCAATCTGAAGCATGATCTTCACTGCGGTTGCGGAGCAGAACTTCCAGCTGTTGTCCCGGATCAGGTGCATCTTCGTGATAAATAAGAATCATACTTTCAGAGTCATCGGCCCATTCTGCCGGGATACTCCAATCGGTGAAGAATTGTCGATAGTCGATGTCCAAAGCGGTGACCCCCGCTAAATGTCCATCGCCAGCATAGATGGGTTTTGCCAAGGTTAAAATCAGGCTTCTGGTGGTTAAATCTGTCAG
>JAUVCS010000070.1 GCA_030590745.1 Desulfuromusa sp. | reverse complement strand
CGTATCAAGTTCTAACCGGGTTGCCAGTTCGGCCAGTTCCCGCAGTTGGAGATCTGATAATGCCGCTGCTATCAATAAAATAGCGTCGGCACCGGCAACCCGTGCCTGAAAAACCTGGTAGGGATCGATGATAAAATCTTTCCGCAACAGGGGCAAATCAACCTGCGTACGAATCTGACCAAGATAATCAAGGGAACCATAAAAATAATGTTCATCGGTTAACACCGAAAGACAGCTTGCCCCACCCCGCTCATAGCTACGGGCAATTGCCACAGGATCAAAATCTTCTCGAATAATTCCCTTTGAGGGGGAGCCCTTTTTCACCTCGGCAATGATCGCAGTACCCACTGCCGCAGAATGGCGGAGAGAGTTGGCAAATCCTCTGGTTTTAGCACAACCTGCCAGCAGCTTCTCCAGCTCACCCAGGGGTTGCCTCAGCTGTGCTGCAGCGATCTCAGTCGCTTTGGTTTTCAGGATCTGATCAAGAATCATTGGTAATAGTCTCGTAATAAATGGCTAAGCAAAAATTTCGTTCCACAAGGCGTAGTATTTTTTCAGGGGTGAATACCTACATAAAGCAGGTCGAGATCCTGAAAAACACTACAACACCGTAGGTCGGACTTTTTGCGACGCCATCATTGGTTGGTTATCCGCACCAGTGCATCCAGCGTCGCTTTGGCACGACCGCTGGAGATAGCCTCACGGGCTTGGTCAATCCCCGCATCAATATCGGTAGCTAAACCAGCAGCAACCAGAGCGTAGGCACTGTTCAACAGGACAATATCCAGTTTTGGACCTGGGTGGCCGGAAAGAACAGAGTTGACAATCTGTGCATTCTGTTCTGCATCTCCCCCCTGAAGGTCCTGCAAGGGACACCGCTTGAAACCAAACTGCTCTGGTGTAATTGTCTGCAGCTCAATATTATTACCACTGATTGCTGCCACCAAAGTAGCACCAGTCAGAGTGATTTCATCCATTCCATCTGCGCCATGGACAACGAAACCACGTCGGCAACCGAGGCTGAGAAGCACCTTTGCCAACGGTTCAACCAGATCTTTGCTGAACACTCCCAAGACCTGTCGATCGGCTCCAGCAGGGTTGGTCAGAGGGCCAAGAATATTGAAAATTGTCCGGATACCTATCTCCCGGCGCGGACCGATAGCATATTTCATCGCCCCATGCAGAGCAGGAGCAAACAAGAACCCAACCCCAATTTTTTCTATTGATTCAGCAACCAGCTCAGGGGAGATATCAAGCTTCACCCCCAATTTCTCCAACACATCAGCACTGCCACAGGAGGATGAAATACTGCGATTGCCATGCTTGGCAACCTTTGCCCCACAGGCAGCAACGACAATGGCAACCGTCGTGGAGATATTGAAACTTTTAGTTCCACTGCCACCGGTACCACAGGTATCAAGAATCGTTTCCCGATCGACATCAATATCATCCCGATCAATGTCGACCACATCACCCACCCGAATCGGGGTTGCTCGCGCCCGCATCACCCGTGCTGCGCCGATAATTTCCGGGACGGTTTCACCTTTCATCCGCAATGCCGTAATGAATGAACCAATCTGTGCCGGAGTCGCCTCACCGCCCATAATCTGACTCATCGCATCGATCATTTCCAGTTCGTTCAAATCTTGCCGCTCAACCAGTTTGGCAATCGCTGCCTTAATCATCTATTTCCCTCTGTAGGGGGACGCCCCTACATTCATTACGTCAATTTCAGAAAGTTCCGCAACAGCTGCATCCCCTCGGTCGTCAGGATCGACTCGGGATGAAACTGCACCCCCCAGACCGGCAGCTCCTGATGTTGCAGACCCATGATTTCACCCTCTTCAGTCCAGGCAGTAATTTTCAAACTGGCGGGAAAGCTCTCCCGCTCAGCAAGCAGAGAGTGATAACGGGTCGCCGTGAAAGGATCAGGCAAATCACGGTAAAGGGGACTCTTATCATGATAAATCGGGCTGGTTTTCCCATGCATCAAACGATCAGCCCGTACCACCTTACCGCCAAATGCTTCGGTGATTGCCTGATGGCCAAGACAAATCCCGAGAAGGGGAATTTTCCCGGCAAACTGCTGAATTGCAGCCACTGATATTCCTGCCTCTTTGGGGGTACGGGGACCGGGAGAGATAACCAGCCGTTTTGGGGCCAACTGTTCAATATCTTCCAGAGTCAGTTTATCATTTCTGATCACCTTAACCTCCTCACCAAGCTCAAGAAAATATTGAACCAGGTTGTAGGTAAAGGAGTCATAATTGTCGATCATCAACAGCATAGCAGTCAGTATATCCTATACGAGTCCGCGGTTTGCCATTTCAATGGCACGTTTAACCCCACGAGCTTTATTTAAAGTTTCCTGATATTCCATCTCCGGGTCACTGTCGGCGACAATCCCGGCACCCGCCTGTAGATAAAATTTATCCTTCTCGATCTGCAAGGTGCGGATCGCAATTGCCAGATCCATGTTGCCGCTGAAGGAGAAATAGCCGACGGCGCCACCATAGACTTCACGCCTGACCGGTTCCAGTTCATCAATGATCTCCATGGCCCGGATTTTCGGCGAACCCGATAACGTTCCCGCCGGAAATGCCGCACGGAAGACATCAAAACAATCCAGCCCGGGGCGTAGTTGTCCACGGACATTGGAGACAATATGCATCACATGAGAGTAACGCTCAACCACCATCAATTCACTCACCTCAACGGTACCACCAACCGCAACCCGACCGACATCGTTACGGCCAAGATCGACCAGCATAATATGTTCAGCCCGTTCTTTGGGATCGGTCAGCAGTTGCTGCTCTAAAGCCAGATCTTCGGCAGGGGTCTTGCCGCGGGGGAGAGTTCCGGCAATCGGTCGGACATCAACCTGATCCCCCTCTTTGCGGACCAGAACCTCAGGAGAAGCACCAACGACAATTGATTCACCAAAGCGGAGGAAAAACATGTAGGGAGAAGGGTTGATCGTGCGTAGCGCCCGGTAGATATTAAATGGATCGCTCTGTAATGTTCCGGAGAAACGTTGAGAAATAACCACCTGAAAAATATCCCCGGCACGGATATATTCTTTGCACCGTTCAACCGCCTGCTTGAAATCATCTTGAGTAAAGTTCGTTTCCAGTTCCTGACGACCATCTCCACCCGGTTCTTCATCTTCACGCTGCAACGGTTGACGCAGTTGTTCCAACATCTGCTCTATCTGTCTCTGAGCACGTTGATAAGCAACCGCTGGATCCTCATTCTCCTGCAAATGGACATTACATACCAGCTTGACCTTCTGCCGCATGTTATCAAAGATCAACAGCCGTTCAGTGAACATGAAAGTGGCATCCCAACCATTAATCTGACCAGGGTTGCTATCGGGGAGATCTTCAATAAAGCGAACCATGTCGTAGCCGAGATAACCGACGGCACCACCAAAAAAACGGGGCAACCCCTCCACTTCGACCGGTTGATAAACTGCCATCAGCTCGCGTAACTTATCGAGCGGATCCTCAACCTCACCAGAATCCTCCAGTTCTCCGGCATAGCGAACTTCATAATAACGATCCCGACAACGGAAAACTCTGGCCGGACCACTCCCCAGAAAAGAGTAACGGGCCCATTTTTCACCACCCTCAATAGATTCGAGAAGAAAAGCGGACTGACCATCATCAATTTTACGAAAAGCGGAGACCGGCGTTTCCATATCCGCAAGAATTTCACGATAAACGGGAATCAGATTGCCTTGCTGTGCCAATCGATAGAACTCATCTGCAGAAGGGAGATACATAGGAAATATAAACCTTTGTAAAAAGGGAGTTTTTTAACACTACTAAACAAATCAAGTCAAGTAAATCCACCCCCTGGATACACCTTAAGATCCAGCAATTTAATCGGCCTAAACAGCAGAAAACTGAACAAAACAGATTTTTTTTTAAACACTGTTATATCTCAAAATATTAGATAACTATTTTAGTCATTTGAATATATTTTCAACTAGTTACAGTGGAACATTAGAAATGCCAACCCACCCGTCAGACCCCCACTCAAGGGGTAAAACAAAAAAGCGTATTGACAACTATATAACGGCGTATTATTGTCCCCGCAGAATAGGTACCAGAGTAGATTAAAAGTTACTAAAATGAATGTCTGGTTTATAATTTTTCCCGAAGGGCACGAAACCTAATGCCGAGCAGAGAAAAAGACTCCTACAACATCAGGTCAGTTGAGAATGCTCTGCATCTATTGGAAGCTTTGGCAGATGAAGAAACCCAATGCAGTCTTGCCCAATTAAGTGAACGGCTGGACATGACCAAGGCAAGCCTGTTCAGACTTATGGCAACTTTTGAGAATCATGGCTATGTTGAACGTGGGCAAATTTCGGGAGAATATCAACTGGGTATAGCTGCTTTCGAGGTGAGTCAGAAACTCCTTTCAAAAATGACTCTCCTGCGTAAAGCTCGACCAACAATGGCTCAGTTGGCACGACAGTGTAATGAAACCGTTTATTTGATTGTCCAAAGACATCATGAAGTACTTTTTCTGGAGATGATGGACAATGACCAGAAGGTTAAGGTTGTCCCCCTGACCAGTCAACGTTTTCCGCTACAGGACTGTGCGGCCGGGAAAATCTTTTTGGCATTTGACGAGAAAAACACTCCGCTATTGGCAAACGATCCGCAACTGGCGGATGAAATCAATCACTGTCGTAAGCAACGTTACTGTATCGACCATAATGGTGTTGGTGATGGAAGTACCTGCATGGCGGTACCTCTATTTAAAGGCAGTAAAACTATTGCAGGTTGTCTGGCATTGATCACTCCAAGCTTTCGTACCGATGAAAGCAGAATTAAAAAAGAACTGCTACCGGCACTGAAAGCTGCCAGTGAAACAATTTCAGCCCAACTTGGGTACAATGCCTATGCTTCGAGAAGCATGGCCTGAGCGTCGTTCACCGATAGAACCTGAGATTTTGGATCGTTCTATCGCAGCAGATTTTTCACCTAGGAACTTAAACCGAATGAAAAACTTCTGAAAGGAGGCTACAAGCAGAATCAGCAGAACCCGGGCAGTTTAACTCGCCCAATAGATTCAAGTAAGAAGTAAGTTTTATTTAGGAGGCAACATCCATCTTTAAATAAGGAGGAACTATTCATGGAAAACAGTAGTGCAGCTTATTGGAAGGAAACAATAGCCCTAGTCAGAAACATGCTGATCATCTGGTTTGCCGTTTCATACGGCTGCGGAATTCTGTTTGCTCCGGCATTAAACAGCATTCATCTTGGTGGCTATCCGTTGGGATTCTGGTTCGCCCAGCAAGGCTCAATCTATACTTTCATCATTCTCATTTTTTACTACGCTAAAGCAATGGGAAAACTCGATGAAAAATATGACGTTCACGAAGACTAGGGAGGAACTATAATTATGGGTTTACAAACTATGACATATCTCGTTGTCGGTCTCACCTTTGCCCTGTATATCGGCATTGCAGTGTGGGCTCGCGCGGGAAGTACAAGTGAATTTTATTCTGCTGGCGGCAATGTTGGTCCAGTTATTAACGGTATGGCAATCGGTGCTGACTGGATGTCGGCAGCTTCCTTTATCTCCATGGCTGGCCTGATTGCCAACATGGGTTTTGGTGGTGGCTTGTTCCTGATGGGCTGGAC
>JAUVCS010000229.1 GCA_030590745.1 Desulfuromusa sp. | reverse complement strand
AGTATTATCTTCATCAATCAGCTCCGGATGAAAATCGGGGTGATGTTTGGTAACCCGGAAACCACCACCGGCGGTAATGCCCTGAAATTTTACGCCTCAGTTCGCCTCGATATCCGCCGGATTGCGGCATTGAAGCAGGGGCAGGACGTGGTTGGTGGTCGAACCCGGGTCAAGGTGGTAAAAAATAAAGTGGCGCCACCGTTTAAACAGGCAGAATTCGATATCATGTATGGTAATGGGATATCCCGCGAAGGAGATCTCCTGGATCTCGGAGTGGATAATGATATTGTCGAAAAAAGCGGTTCCTGGTTCTCGTATAAAGGGGAGCGAGTTGGTCAGGGGAGAGAAAATGCCAAACAATATCTGCAGGAACACCCCGAGATGACCGATGAGATTGAAGCAACTTTACGGGAACTTTACGGTATCGGGGGGGAAACAGAGACCGGTAGTACCAATCAGGAATAACAGCAATCCTCGACTAATTGAAAAGTGAGACAGGATACAATCATGAATTTGAACGACATTCTCGGCATGGCACTTAAAGCAAACACCTCTGATATTCACCTGAAAGCGGGTCTGCCGCCAGTTTTCCGTATCGATGGCAATCTTCGTCCGGTGCCAAAAGCCCCCAGACTGACTGCTGATGTCGTGCGCAACATGTGCGAAGCGATTATGAACGACCGGCAACGGGCAAAGTTTGAGGAAGTCTATGAAGTTGATCTGGCTTATAGTGTCCCCGGGTTGGGACGTTTCCGGGCCAATGTTTTTATGCAGCGCAACTCTGTTTCTGCCGTTTTTCGTGCGATCCCTTTTAAAATTTCAACTTTGGATGATCTGTTGATGCCCGCGGTGCTGAAAAAGGTTGCCGCTGAACAACGTGGACTTGTGTTGGTGACCGGGGCGACCGGGTCAGGAAAGTCAACGACGCTGGCGGCACTGGTTGACTACATCAATAGCACCCGAACTGCCCATATTGTCACCGTTGAAGACCCGATTGAATATCTGCATCGGGATCGCAAGTGTATTATCAATCAGCGTGAAGTTGGTTTTGATACTGCCGGTTTTGCTCCAGCGTTAAAAAGTGCGATGCGGCAGGACCCTGACGTGATTCTGGTTGGTGAGATGCGTGATCTGGAAACCGCAGAGACCGCTCTGGCTGCGGCTGAGACGGGACACCTGGTTCTTTCAACATTGCATACAAATGATGCCCCGGAAACGATCTCACGGATTATCTCCATGTTTCCACCACACCAGCAACGGCATGTCCGTTTGCAGCTTTCCAATGTTCTGAAAGGGGTAATTTCGCAGCGGTTGATCCCCCGGGTGGAGGGGGCTGGCCGAGTCGCTGCAGTTGAGGTGATGATCTCGACGGGTCGGGTTCGTGAGTTGATTGATGATGAGAAAAAAACGGCTCAGCTTATAGATACCATTGCAAAAGGCTATACGACCTATGGTATGCAAACTTTTGATCAAGCACTGATGGACCTGGTGAAGAGAAAAGTTATCAGCCACGATGAGGCGCTGCGGCAGAGCTCAAATCCTGATGATTTCAAACTCAAGACCTCGGGTATTGATTCCTCCTCAGACGCTTCCTGGGGTGATTTTGAACGGGGTAAAGATCAGGAACGTAAGGCAGCCGAAAATGAGGGACTCGATGCCGATATACAGGTCGAAATCGAACGTTTCTAGCGAGTCCAGCCAGGCCACCCAAGCCAAAAAAGCATTTTCCGCTGCCCTGCGAGTGCTCTCCCGACAAGACCGGAGTGAAACCGAACTGCGTCAGAAATTGGTGCAATTCGGTTTTTCTGATTCTGCAATAGAGACCGCTGTTGAAAAATGTCGTGAATATAACTACCTGAATGATGATCGTTATGCGACCGAGCGTGCTCGAAGCTTTATGCGTACCGGTCGTGGGGTTGGTCTTAAAATCAGACTGGATCTGCGCCGCCGGGGAATAGATGAAAATGTTGTCCAACAAGCGGTAGAAAGTGCCGAAACTGAGTTTTCTCCCGAGCAGATTCTGCGCGACCAATTGTTGCGCCGTTTTCCAACCTTTAACTATTTGACCGCGGATAATCGTGAAAAACGCCGGGTTGTCGGTTTTTTTCAGCGGCGCGGGTTCTCCCTCGGACAGATATTCACTATTCTCAAGGAAGAACCGAAGTAATTCCCCACCCAGCTTAAAACTTCTTTTCAAAACCAACCACTTCGACTATTATTCCAGCTTCATATTTTCAGCTGAATATAAAACTTGAAAGGCGACAACAAAATGATAACCGGAAACGAAATTCGTGCCCAATTTCTCAAATATTTTGCAGATCGTGGTCATACGATTGTCCCTTCTTCCTCTCTGGTTCCCCATAATGACCCCACACTGCTGTTTACCAATGCGGGAATGAACCAGTTTAAAGACTGTTTTCTCGGGGCTGAAAAGCGGGATTATGTGCGGGCAACAACCTCGCAGAAATGTGTAAGAGCTGGGGGTAAACATAACGATCTGGAAAATGTCGGACGTACCGCACGGCATCACACTTTTTTCGAAATGCTTGGTAATTTTTCCTTCGGTGATTATTTCAAAAAAGAAGCGATTGCCTACGCTTGGGAATTTCTGACCGTCGATATGGGGCTGGATAAAGATCGCCTCTACGTTTCAGTGTATACCGACGACGATGAAGCGGCAAATATCTGGCACCATCAGGAAGGGGTTCCCAGAGAACGGATTTTCCGCTTTGAAGAGGACAATTTCTGGTCGATGGGTGATACCGGTCCCTGCGGTCCCTGTTCAGAAATTTTT
>JAUVCS010000039.1 GCA_030590745.1 Desulfuromusa sp. | reverse complement strand
ATACTTAGGAGTAGGGAGCGTGATTTCCTTATCAAGGCAAACAAAACAAACATTGTTATAATGTAATGTTCTACAAAAATGGATAAAAGGGGCAGAGAGAATAATTATCGTCAAAATCTAAGCAGATTTCAATCGGGCCAGCTCCCGCTCAACCGATTCACGTGCCGTCCCGCCGGTTGCTTTTCGAGCATTGATGGAAGCTTCAAGGGTGACAAAATCATAAATATCAGCATCGATCAGTGGGGAAAATTCCCGAAATTCAGCCAAACTCAATTCGGGGATATCCTTACCTGTTTCGACACAATAACGGACTGTTTTGCCAACCACTTCATGTGCTTGACGAAAAGGGAGCCCTTTGCGAACGCAGTAATCGGCAACATCTGTCGCGGTGGAGAACCCGCGCGCTGCCGCAATCCGCATATTGTCACTTTTGAGTTTCATTTCCACGATCATATCAGCAAAAATTTTCAAACTTCCTTTCACCGTATCAATGGTGTCAAAAAGGGGCTCCTTATCTTCCTGCATATCTTTGTTGTAGGCCAGCGGCAATGATTTCATCAATGTTAACAATGAGATCAGGTTGCCGTAAACTCGCCCGGTTTTTCCTCGTACCAGTTCCGGGACATCGGGATTTTTTTTCTGTGGCATCATCGAACTGCCGGTACAGAAAGAATCGGATAGCTCGATAAAGTCAAAATCTGCAGTTGACCAGAGGATCAGTTCTTCCGCCAGCCGTGACAGGTGCATCATCAAGATGCTGGCAAAACTGCAGAACTCAATCGCAAAATCGCGGTCAGAAACACTGTCTATACTGTTTCTGGTGACATCATCAAAGCCCAGTTGTTTGGCGAGCCACTCACGGTCGATGGGAAAAGTGGTTCCGGCCAGAGCCCCCGCACCAAGTGGCATAATATTGAACCTGGTCCGCAGGTCGACCAGCCTGCTGTGATCACGAGCAATCATTTCGCGGTAAGCGAGCATATGGTGGCTGTAGAGTAATGGTTGGGCGGTCTGCAGATGGGTGAAGCCGGGCATAATAACATCAAGATTCTCCTCAGCTTGCTGAATCAGCGAGCTTTCCAGCTTTTTGAGATAGTCAAGAATCGTATCGATCTCATCGCGCAGATAAAGACGAATATCAACCGCAACCTGATCGTTGCGACTGCGTCCGGTATGCAGCTTGCCACCAACGCTGCCAATCTTTTCGATCAACCGTGCTTCGATATTCATGTGAACATCTTCAAGTGCAACTGAAAACTCGAACTTGCCTGCTTCGATATCCTGCAAAATTTCATTCAAGCCGGCCATGATCTGGTTAGCTTCAACGACGGTAATAATCCCTTGGCGACCGAGCATTTCAGCGTAGGCTCTGGATCCTTGGATATCATAATGGTAAAGGCGCTGGTCAAATTCAATCGAAGCGGTAAATTCCTCAACAAATTTGTCGGTTGGTTGAGTGAAGCGACCACCCCAGAGTTTCTTGCTCATTTACTTCTCCTTGAAGATTGATGTTCCCTCAGTTTTGTGGGCACTGAGTTAAGCTGCGCGAGATAACCAAATCCTAGTTGGAAAAACCTATCAACTCTTGTAACAAAATAACTCCCTCTTTTACATAGGAGTCATCAGCAATTTCTTCATCCAGAGTTTTTGTTTTCTCTTTATCATCGCCTGCCGTCATTGAACCATGGGGAGTCATTCTCTCTCTTTCATCATGCAATTGATCGCGTTCAGCCAGAATGTCTTTCAGTAGCAGGGACTGTTGAGTCTCTTCCCGTCTCTTCTGGGCATTGTCAGCATCAGCAATGATTTCCTGAAAATCTTTATTTTCTTTGATCCGAGCTTCACTGTGTTGTTGCAGCTCTGAAATATTTTCAGGTGCAGATTCCCAGTGTTGATAGGTTGCTGAAGCAATATGGTCCCACGGCAAGGCATTATCCAAATATTTTTCCCCGCTCTTTAATCCTGCCAGATGGGAGGGCAATTCAATATCGGGAATCACCCCTTCTTCCTGGGTCGATTCGCCACTGATCCGATAAAACTTTTGAATTGTGACTTTTATCGCACCAAGAGGCATGTACTGTTCCATTCCTCGCAGGTTAACAAAACGATCAAGATCCAGCAGTGCCTGTACCGTCCCTTTACCATGGGTATGCTCATCACCGACAATCAAGGCCCGGCCATAATCCTGAAGAGCCCCGGCAAGAATTTCCGAAGCTGAGGCACTGAAACGGTTGACCAGTACAATCATCGGTCCTGTATATTCTACCGAAGAGTCAGTATCACTCATCACTTGGATTTTCCCCGCACCGTTACGAATTTGCACAACCGGGCCGGTTTTTAGAAACAGACCCGTTGTACTGACCGCATCTGATAGAGAGCCACCCCCATTATTGCGGAGATCAAGAATTAATCCGGAAATTTTCTCTTTATTTAGTTTCTTCAGCTCCTGGCGTAAATCATCGGTGCAGTTGCGATCTGTTTTTCCACTGTAATCACGATAAAAGGAAGGGATTTTGATATAACCGAAAGTTTGACCACTTTTATCATCAGTTATGGTTGTCCCTTTGACAAATGTTTCTTTGATCTCAACAACGTCACGGACAATTGGAATGACCAGCCGGCTGCCATCGGCTTTTTTTACCGTCAAACGAACTTCGGTCCCCTTTTTCCCCCGGATCAGGGAAACAGCATCACGAATCCGGGTATCTGTAATATCTACAGGGTCATCATTTCCCTCCGCAACTTTAAGAATAATATCATCTGCTGCCAGTTGTCCCTGTCGTGCAGCGGCACTTCCGGGAATAACCCGTACCACCTTGATATAACCATCATCTTCGCGCAGTGTTGCGCCGATTCCCTCCAGAGAACCGCTCATCTGAATATCAAAATCCTCCTTCGATGTCGGAGGCAAGTACCCGGTATGTGGATCATAAGCGCGAGCGATTGCATTCAGATAACGGTCATAATGGTCCTGAGATGTTTCTTCGAGCATCCGTTTCAGTAGATTATGATCGGTTTTGGCCACTTTTTCGTTGGCCTGAAACAGCAATTCGATATCTGTGTCTTCATCAACAGGTAATAATTTACCATCGTCATCCAGACCAATGTCATCCTCTCGCAGGCTGATGTAACGGGCAAAGATCTGTCCTTTGATGATTTTTCTCCAGCGCTCGCGCTGCTCCGTAAAATTGGTTGCATAATCTAATTTTTCAGGATCAGTTTCAATACTCTCAACCACAGTCGGGTCAATTTTCTCCTGGAAAAGTTCGGTGATGATCGCCTGGATCTGGGTAATCCGGTAATTCAAAAGATCCTGCCCCAGGAGCGGTAATTCCAATCGTCCACGGCGGATGGCATCATCAACTTGATTACGGAATAATTCTAATTTGGTCACATCTTCCCGGAGAAGGAAGCGTTTTTGAAAATCGAGCTGCTTCAGGTAGAGGTCGAATGCTGCGCTGGAAAGGAGATCATCGGTCGGTTTCTGGCTGTAATGTTTGCCACTGAGTTGCTGTTGTAGCATGTGTCCAAGTAACCGAGCCCGGTTGGTATTAAACGGTTCAACCTCTTTGCCCCAGGAACTGATTGGCAATAATGTGAACAGTAGAACTAAAATAACTTTATTGGCATATTTTACCGGAAAAAACATAAAAGGATCCCCATTAGATTTGATAACAACACAGCTTTGAAATTCTTAAGGCAATGTAACCCTGACCGGTCAGCAATCGCAAGTGACAATTACAAAAGCAAAATAAATGTTTCTCTGGCAGCCAGCTCATTGATAGACTGACCGGCTGCTAGAAAAGGTTTTTTGCAGAGATCTGCAAAGGTTTGATTTCCTGTTACAATAATAATTCGTAGGATAATCGGGTTAGCTGTATGCAAGGCAGATAAAAGGAGCTTTGCCATGACCGAGCAACGTAACTACCGGAGAATTAACTTTCTTACGGAAGTAGATATCACTATTGATGACACTGTTTATCGCTGTGATCTGGTTGATTTGGCTCTCCAGGGAGCCTTATTCAAATCCGATCAAGAACTTCCTCTTCCCCTTGGAAGGGAGGTCCCTTTGAATATTTATCTCCCTGAGACTTCTCTCCGATTGAAGCTTGGCGGCGAATTGATTCACCAGCGTGGAAACTTTTACGGCTTTATCTTTACTGCGGAAGATTCAGAAAGTATCGACCATCTACGCCGCTTGCTTGAATTGAACTCTGGGGATACCGAACCGGCAGAGGGGGATCTCAGCCTTTGGCTGGAGCAAGGTTCTATCGATTAGAAACTCTTCTTGATCAGTCTTTCCCTTGGCAATCCAGCTTTTGTCGACTATGATATAAACCAGCAGTTGGAGAGGTGAAAGACCAATTCAGATTCTGGAGCAAATAATGGCCATTAAGCGATGTCAAAAATGCGAGGCGCCCCTTAAGGGGGAATATTGGTGCAGCAACTGTAAAGCTGTTTTTAAATGTCCGATTCCTGGCTGTGGATCTACGGTTAAACCGGGAGCTACAGAATGTCCCCGTTGTGGTCTGTTTTTTGAGGATTATCTTAGCGGTCGGAAAATGTATCGCCGTTGCCCTAAATGCAAAAAGAAGCAGGGACTCTCCGAACAGCAATGTCGTTTTTGTCATCATTGGTTTAACTGTCCAACCTGTGGAGAAAAAGTTTCAACAAATACCGTACTGACCTGTCCTCGCTGCGGAACATCATTACGTTAGACTAAATACCTTAAGCCCTCAGGAGATACCATGCTGACCCTGCTGCTGGCTGCCCTCTGGATATTCTCGTTTTGGACTGCAGGGCATGCATTGTTGAGTAAACGTGATCCGCGGGCCGCCTCTGGCTGGATCATCACCTGCTTGGCAATCCCCGGCATTGGGGCAATCCTCTATTGGTTATTAGGTGTGAATCGAATTCGCACCAGATCCAGAGAGATTCAAAAGCAGGGGCAGGGGATGCACTGGCTGCATGTTGATCAGCCCCCTCGGCCAAAAGATATTGAACATTTTCCTGCCAGCAGTACCAGCCGGGCTTTGATTACCCTCTCTAATGCTGTGACTCGGCGTCCGCTGATCTACGGGAACAAAATCACCCCCCTCTACAATGGTGAGCAGGCCTATCCCGCTATGCTGAAAGCTATCAGCACGGCAAAAGAATCAATTTTTTTATCCAGCTACATATTCAAAGGAGATCAGATCGGACAGCAGTTTGCCGATGAGTTAATTGCAGCAGCAGAGCGGGGGGTCGATGTCAGAGTGTTGGTTGATGCTTTTGGCGAGCTGTATTCTCTAAAAAAGGTTCGGCAAAGGTTTCGTGGGACCAAGGTTGCTGCTGCGGTGTTTCTCCCCTTCACCCTGCTGGGGAGTTTCTACTTTAATTTACGCAACCACCGAAAAATATTGGTGGTCGACAATCAATGCAGTTTTACCGGAGGGATGAATATTCGTGATCGACATATGGTTGTGGACGAAAACAATCCGCAGCGGATCATTGACATTCATTTTCGACTTGAAGGACCAATCTGTGGGCAGTTGCGTGATGCTTTTATGGAAGATTGGCATTTTGTAGCAGGGGAAAAACGCGAGTCTTACGTTTGGAAAGCTCCAGAAATAGCTGGGAAAGCCTGCTGCCGTGGGATCAGTGCCGGGCCTAATGAGGCTCACGAAAATCTCCACTGGATTCTGATCGGTGCTTTGGCCAGTGCAAAATCACGGGTGCGGATTATGACCCCCTATTTTATTCCAAACCGTGCGCAACTTGCAGCTATCAACACTGCCGCCCTCCGTGGAGTCCGGGTTGAAATCCTCCTCCCCGAAAAAAACAATCTCCCATTCGTCGCCTGGGCCTCTAATGCTTTGCTCTTTGAATTACTGGAACAACAGACCCACATCTATTTTCAACCTCCACCCTTTGTTCACAGCAAGCTGTTGTTGATTGATGATGAGTATGCCCTGATTGGATCAGCCAATGTGGACCCGCGCAGCTTACGTTTAAACTTTGAATTTAATGTTGAGGTTTTTGATGCTGAAACAGTTGCTGAACTGATTTCTCACTTTGACCACTCTCGTGAGCAAGCCCGTGAGATCACCCTTGAGGAGATGGATAAACGTTCACTGCCGTTGCGGTTGCGGGATTCGTTCTGCAAATTATTTACCCCATATCTGTAGGTGAAGTCGTCATTAATACAGTGTTGCTGATATAGCGTGAGACCAGGCAGGTGGGTTACTATGTGTTTAATGAAAACTAAACGTAGTTCACGAATCAATGCCCTTTTATTGGCACTGATGATTATTTTCTTCCCGTTATTTGCCTCATCTGCCCCTTGGGATTTCAGCAGGAAGTCGATCTCTGAGGATGAGATCATGTCAGGTGGACCACCACGTGATGGCATTCCAGCGTTAACTGCTCCAAAGTTTCTCCCCGCCGCTCAGGCCGATATGCTGCGTGATGATGAGCAGGTTCTGGGTGTTTTTCTCAATGGTATTCCCAAAGCCTACCCAACGCGAATCCTTTCCTGGCACGAATTGGTCAATGATTATTTCCGTGACTTGCCGGTTCTGGTAAGTTGGTGACCGCTAGCTTATGCGGGGGTCGTGTACTCTCGGCAAATTGAGGATAAAGAGCGTTTCTTCGGTGTTTCCGGGTTGCTCTATCGCAGCAATGTATTGATGTATGATAAGGGGAGTGAGTCTCTCTGGTCACAAATCAAGGGTGAGGCAGTTGCCGGGCCGCTGACCGGCACTAAACTTGAGGTGCTGCCGTCAACCCTGACCAGTTGGAAAAAGTGGCGGGAAGCATATCCCGAAACCCAAGTGTTGTCGTTCGATACCGGCTATAGTCGTAATTACGACTCAGATCCATATCTTGACTACTATAAACAACAGAGCGGATTCCGATCATTTTTCAAACTTGGGCCAAATGAAAAAGAGAAGGAACTGGTGGTCGGGATCGTCATCGACGGGCAGGCACGGGCTTATCCGCTCGAGCAACTGAAGAAGGCGGGGATAAGCAAAGATCATTTTGCCGGAAGAGAACTGACCCTGAGTTTCGATATATCCACCGATAGTTTGTCAGTCACAGATGCGCAAGGGAATAGTGTCAAACAGATGATCGTATATTGGTTTGTCTGGAAGGCAATCTGGCCGGATACCGGGCGCTTCTAG
>JAUVCS010000225.1 GCA_030590745.1 Desulfuromusa sp. | reverse complement strand
GAAGCCCAATTGTTCATCGGCGTGCAGGGCGAAGGCAAGCAGGCGCACCATCATCCGTTGGTCTGTTTCCGAAGGGTGGCGAGCCAGAGTTAGCAAGTGCTCGGCGTAATAGTTGCGATCCATATCGGAGATTTGCAGATTGACTTTAAAAATTGTGGCGCTCAGAGCCATCGAGTGTTCCTCATCTTCTTGTTGTTTTCTATTTGCAAAAGTGATTTGCCGATTTATGAATGAATATCTGACGCCATCAGGAATAAGCCTTAAATATCCACCGGCCCCAGTTAAAAGCGATTGAGCAGAGGGATTAACTGGGTGTAATCGCGGTAGCTGAGCGTGCTGTGCCAGTGTCCGCTGAACATCCCGAACGCTACACCGAGGGTAAAGACCAGCAGGACCAGTAGCGGAAACAGATAGCTTGGCATAAACCGTCGGCTACTGACCACCCCCATACCAAGAACCTGATGCTCGGGACAACTCTGAACACAGCTCAGACATCCGGTACATTCCATGGAGCAGACTTGTTGCTTGCGGGAGACGGCTATTGATGCTGGGCAAGCCCGGTCACAGTTGCCGCAGGCGGTGCAGCCGTCGACGTTACGGGTAATCCGACACGGGCTCAGAAAACTGAAAAACCCCAGCATGGCGCCGTAAGGGCACAAATAGCGGCACCAGAATTGGCGGATAAAGAAAGATAGAACTATCAGGATCAGGACAATCACGACACTGAGCGTTGAGGGGCTGGTAAAAAAGTGTAGCATCTTAATGTCGCTGATCGCCCAGTAAGGGGTGGATAAAAAACCTTTGAGCGCCTGAGCGGGCATTCCGAATAGAATCAGTTTAAGAAAGAAAAACAGCAGCAGGTATTTTGCGCTTCGTAGAAGAACATCCAACCAGCGCCAGATCTTGACTCTACGGCCGGTCAGGCTTTCTCCACTACGCCAGAGCAGCTCCGTAAGCGTCCCTACAGGGCAGATCCAAGAGCAGAATGATTTTCGCGTTAACAGAGCCATCGCGAGGAAAGTCAGGAACAGGATCAGTGCAGCGGGATGAACCGGGTCGATAACACCATTGAACAGCCAGTTTTTCAGGCTGACCAACGCACCGATCGGCAGAAAGGCCTCAACTCCAGGATGACGGGTGACAAATGGGGCTTCCCCTTTGCTGACAAAGTGTTCAACAAAACGTGAGAGCTGAAAACCCATATACAGACACCAGAACAGAAAACCGATCTGCACAAGGTTACGCCAGAAAACGAGGCTATGACGAAGGTGAACAAGCTGTTTTGCCATAAAAATCTGCCCCAATAAATTTCTTTAAGCCTGCGATGACAAAGTCAAACAGATAACATAAATCAGATTAACAGAAAAAGCCCACCCGAATGCCTGATGGACGTCATATTAAGGAGGTTGATCATTCAGGAAATGATAAACAAGAAATCAGCCGTTGGACTAAACCCCAGCTGGCAGCCCCTGTCAGACTAAATTACACTTATGCCAATTGACTACCAATCACTAGGAGGCTGTCGGACTATCCATGAACTGGCTGTAAATCCGTTTGTTTGGCTCACTTTTTAGCTCCTTTTTGCCCCATAGCTATGGCTATGAGCCTGCAAACGAGCTAAAAACTGTTCTCAAACCTCCAAATTTTCGCTTCGCCCCGTATAGTCCGACAGACTCCTAGCTGTTACACAATCTCATCCTCAATCCGGTTATCGAACACCCGCTGACTCTTCTTTGCCGAACGCGGCAGACTGGCATAATCAGTCAGTTCCAGATCGACAGAAACCAGCAACTGTTTTTTGATCTGATGGCTGATTTCGTGACTTAATTCAGGAATCCGTTTGACCTCTACTCTTTCGGCACGTTCAACAACCAGCCGCAGATGGTCACGTCCAGCATTGTCGCGGGTTAAATGTATCTGGTATTCGGAACCGATTCCCGGCACGGTGGATAAAATTGTATCGATACTGCTGGGATAGATATTGACACCACGGAACTTGATGGTGTCATCACTGCGCCCTTTGATTCGTGAGTGACGCGGTAAAATGCTGCCACAGTCGCAACGACCGGGAATAATCCGGGTAATGTCGCGGGTACGGTAACGGATCAGCGGAGCGCCTTCTTTGCATAAAGTGGTCACAACCATCTCGCCCCATTCCCCCTCGGGTACCGGTTGCAGGGTTTCCGGATCAAGAATCTCCAGCAGGTAATAATCACCCCAGTAATGGATACAGTCATGTTCGCTGCACTCAATTCCGGTACCGGGGCCGTACAGTTCTGTCAGCCCGGTGATGTCAAACAGTTCTGCCCCACCAAAAAGCTCGGAAATCTTCTTTCGCATTGAGCGACTGGAACGTTCGGAGCCGTAGATGATCTTTTTAATCGCAATCTGGTCGGCGACCCCGCGCTTGTGGATCTCTTCGGCCATCAACAGCGCCATCGATGCAGTTGAACAAAAGACTGTCGATTGAAAGTCGAGCAGAAATTGAATCTGCATGTCAATATTGCCCGGTCCGGCCGGAACTGCCATGGCACCAATCTTTTCACACCCAAGCTGAAAGCCTATTCCCGCGGTCCAGACACCATAGCCGACAGCAATTTGCACCCGATCAAGGGGGGTGACCCCGGCCATTTGATAGCAACGGGCGAAGAAATCTGTCCAGTCATCAAGATCTTTCTGGGTGTAGCAGAGAACCTTGCGTTTGCCGGTTGTCCCTGACGAGGCATGGACACGCACAATCTGCTCAAAGGGAACCGAACGGAGTGGAAAGGGATAGCCTTTACGAAGATCTTCCGCTGTCGTAAAGGGGAGTTTCTGCAAATCAGCTAAAGACTGAATGGTGTCAGGGGTGATATTT
>JAUVCS010000177.1 GCA_030590745.1 Desulfuromusa sp. | reverse complement strand
AAAGTTGGATTGGTCGGTTGGCGTGGCATGGTTGGTTCCGTGCTGATGCAACGGATGATCGAAGAGAACGACTTTGCTGAAGTGACACCGGTATTTTTTTCAACCTCTCAAGCAGGTCAAGCTTCCCCTGATTTTGGCCAGGTATCCGGGGTGCTGGAAGATGCTAATGATATTGCCAAGCTTGCGGATCAGGATGTCATTATCACCTGTCAGGGTGGTGATTACACCAAATCGGTTCATCCGGAGCTACGGGCCAGCGGTTGGAATGGCTACTGGATTGATGCCGCGTCTTCCTTGCGGATGGAAGATAGCGCTGTCATCATTCTCGATCCGATCAATCAGGATGTTATCGACACTGCTTTAGCAAACGGGGGCAAAGATTTTATAGGTGGTAACTGTACCGTCAGTTTGATGCTGATGGCGATTGGCGGACTTTTCAATGCTGGACTGGTTGAATGGGTCAGCTCAATGACCTATCAGGCAGCCTCCGGTGCTGGAGCACCAAATATGCGCGAGTTGTTGTCCCAGATGGGGGTTCTGAAGGATTGTGTTGCTGAAGAACTGCAAAGCCCCGGTTCAGCAATTCTGGAAATTGATCGCAAGGTCACGGCCATGTTACGCAGCGATGAATTCCCCACCGCAGAATTTGGTTTTCCTCTGGCAGGAAGCGTCCTCCCCTGGATTGATCGTGAAGTGGCAGATGGACAGAGTCGTGAAGAGTGGAAGGGGATTGCTGAGACCAATAAAATTCTCGGCAATCAGGTTCAAACTCCCATTGATGGGATCTGTGTCCGGATGGGTTCAATGCGTTGCCACAGCCAGGCGTTAACCATCAAACTGAATAAAGATCTGCCGATTGAAGAGATTGAGACACTGATCAGCAATAGTAATCCGTGGGTTCAACTGGTTCCGAATAACAAAGCTGAGACCCTGAAACGATTGACCCCGGCGGCGGTTTCGGGAACTCTGGAAATCCCGGTAGGCCGAGTACGAAAAATGCACATGGGGCCGGAATACCTCTCAGTTTTTACTTGTGGCGATCAACTTCTCTGGGGAGCAGCGGAACCTCTGCGCCGGATGCTGCGTATTCTTCTACAAAAATAACCACGGTCTGATCTAAAAAAACAGCACCCCTCGGGTAAAACCGGGGGTGCTGAGAAAAATTTTTAACTAAAGAAAAAACATACCAAATCAGGGGACACTGGAAAAATCTATCCCTTGTCGGTTAGTTGGTTCAGAATTTTTCTTCGATCTCAGGTAGATCCAACCCAAATGCATTATGCAACACCCGCACCGCCAATTCAGTGTATTTAGCATCAACGATGCAGGACACTTTGATTTCACTGGTTGAGATCATCTGGATATTAATTCCTTCCTCAGATAAAGCTTCAAACATCGTACTTGCTACACCAGCATGAGAACGCATTCCTACTCCGATAATTGACACTTTAGAAATTTCGGTATCGGACCTGACCCCACGAGCCTTAATTTTTTCAGCGACTTTTTCAATAATTCCCACCGCTTTTTTACAATCCCCTTTGGGTACGGTAAAAGTCAAATCGGTTGCACCCTGATGAGAGATATTCTGGATAATCATATCAACGGTGATATCGTTATCACTCAGCGGGGTGAATATCTGTGCTGAAATGCCCGGTTGATCGGGGACCCCAACAATGCTGATCTTTGCCTCATCCTTATTATAAGCCACACCTGAAACCAGTACTGTTTCCATATCCTGATCCTCCTTCATTACCAGCGTCCCCGGTTTGTCGTGAAAACTGGAACGCACATGAATAACAACATTGTATTTCTTGGCAAATTCAACACTGCGAATTTGCAGAACTTTTGCCCCGAGAGATGCCATTTCAAGCATTTCATCGTAGGATATCTTTTCAATCTTACGTGCTTCTGGAACCATTCTCGGGTCGGTTGTATAGACTCCGTCGACATCGGTATAAATTTCACAGACATCCGCTTTCATGGCTGCTGCAACTGCGACCGCTGAAGTGTCTGAGCCACCGCGACCAAGGGTGGTGATATTGCCCTCACCGTCGGTTCCCTGGAACCCGGCAACTATAACAATGGTCCCGTTTTCCAAGTCCTCACGAATATTTTCATCACCGATCCTCTTGATACGTGCCCTGGCATGAACTTTATCGGTCACCATCGGAATCTGTGAGCCCAGGTAACTTCTGGCATTGTAGCCCATTGATTGCAGGCACATCGACAATAATGCGATTGTAACCTGCTCACCGGTCGACACCAGGACATCGTATTCACGCTCACTTGGTGTTTCGGTCACTTCCGCAGCAAGAGCGACCAGGCGATTTGTTTCACCGGACATCGCCGAGACGATAACAACAACCTCATTACCTGCATCAAAAGTTTTAGCAATCCGGTTGGCAACATTGCGGATCCGTTCCACAGATCCCACTGAAGTGCCACCATATTTCTGAACGACCAGTGCCATAACAATCCTCTTCTTCCAAAGCGGGGAAACCAACTGAATTTTATGTGTTGGTTGTTGGTGTACTAGCAAGTATCTCAGGAATGTACTTTAATATCATGAAACTCAGAGACGGTCAAAATTATTTTCCATGATTGGGGATTCAAATAAAACTTAAGCCGATTGCACTAACAACCGGCTTAAGTTTTATTTGAATTGAAATTTTAAATGATATCAGGAGAAAGTCAGTCCTTTCTCCGTTCTATCCCAGGAAAATCGGTTGCTCCAACATGACGTATCTGATCACTGTCAACCTTGACCCAGCCGCTTGAACGCTCAAACTGTTCAATTTGATTAGAATTAATTAGGGTATTAAGTAATGCAGGGCTGATCTGATCTTTTGTCCCATTTTTATAAATAACATTTATTTTTATATGTTGCCGGTAAAGTCCCATCTCTGCCCTCCCTTTGGTTAACCGGTTCTGCCAAGAGTATATAAATTCTCTATGAATAGCAAGATATCAGGCTGTTGAAAAAACTATCTGCGTTGCGATTGCTGTGTTGAAAGTTGCCTCAAAATGCTCATTTACTGTGTGTAAACTGCGTTTTTTCGGCAATTTTCGCCTTGCACTCAAGCCCTCGAAAACGTTTTTCAACACCCTGATAGAGTCGTTAGTAGATTTCCAGAGAGGAGAAAGTTACTCAATTTTTCTGGCTAGAACTTCACGCGGTTTGCTACTTCCATCGGATGGACCAACAATCCCTTCCTGCTCCATCCTCTCAATTATTCTGGCGGCGCGATTATAGCCAATCCTCAAGCGGCGCTGAACCATGGAAATAGAGGCTTGGCGACTGTCGGTGACAATTTTTATCGCATCGTCCCAAAGAGCGTCGTACTCTTCCTCCACGCTATCAGTTCCCGCGGCAGGGGGGGCTTTCAGGATCGATTTATCGTAACTTGGTGTCCCCTTTTTGGAGAGAAAATC
>JAUVCS010000151.1 GCA_030590745.1 Desulfuromusa sp. | reverse complement strand
GGAAGCAATCAATCCACAAATCAAATCAATCAGTAACCTCAACAGTCTGCTGGGCAAACTTGAAGCTAAGGCTGCCGGGGCTTTTGAAGTGATCATGCTGAACAACAAGGATCATATCTGCGAAGGGGCCGCATCAAATATTTTCTGGAGTCGAGGACAATGGATTTTTACCCCGGCTATTTCAACCGGACTGTTGAAGGGGGTTACCCGCTCCACCATTATGCGCCTGTGTGAAGAGAAGCTTAACTTACGGGTTATCAGTGGTGAATTCAAACTGCAGGATTTACAATTTTCTGATGAGGTTTTTATTACCTCTACCTCTCTGGAGGTCGTTCCAGTGGTTAAGGTGGAGGGTTTTACCATTAATCAGGGTGAAGTTGGCCCTATTGCCCGGCAGTTGCGAAAAGAGCTGCATCGGGATATGGGGATAAAGGATTGACCATGCCTGAGTTTATTGTAACCGAAGAAGAAACTGATTTGACGGTCCAACTATTTCTGCAGCAGCATATCCCGGTGGCCCCAGCAGGTTATTTGCGGCAATTGTTTAAAAAAGGAAAAATCACCAGGGCAAATGAAATTGTTGCTGCCGATGATTGTCTCTCTGCCGGGGACAAGATCGCTCTGCCGAACAGTAGTCGAATTCAGGAACTCCTGTTTGCTCCGCAGAATTCCCGACCAAAGCTGGATATTCTCTATGAATCACGAGAAATCCTGATCGTTAACAAGCCAGCCGGATTAGCAATCCACAAAGGTAAGGGACATGAGCGGGACAATCTGACTGATCAGGTGATGACCTTTCTGGCGGATCGAGGTGACAAATTTCAAGTTGCTCCGGTGCAACGGCTGGATCTGGAAACTTCCGGGCCGGTATTGTTCGGCAAAGGGAAAAAAAGCTGTGCCGAACTGGGAAAACTATTTATGCAGGGAGAGGTGAGTAAAACCTACCTGGCTCTGGTTACGGGAAAGCTTTTAGGTCGAGGCGAGCTATTGAGTGATATCCCCGCCAAGGGAAAATTGAAAATCGCCAGAACCAGTTACCAGACCTTGGTCAGTAATGACACCGTGTCATTGTTGGAAATTCAACTGCACACCGGACGCCAGCATCAGATTCGGCGTCAGTTAGCTGATGCTGGACACCCCCTCTACGGTGACCGGCGCTATAAGGGCCCCTGCCCGAGAAAGCTCCCGCGCTTATTTCTCCATTGTCGACAACTGGCTTTCATCGACCCATTCAGTCAGCAACGGATAGAGGTCGATTGCCCCTTACCAAAAGACTTATCCCGCTTTCTTCCGCAGCTTGGAATAGTATGAAAAAAATCCTTTCCGTCCTGATGGTGTTGATCATCATGGTCTTGTTTACGCTGACCTGGTATTGCAGTTATATAACCGAGCAGCATTTTGCTGCCCAAGTCACTGCCATCAATCAGGTTTCGCCCGAACTGATCAAGGTTGAGCTAAAGACCTATCAACGCAAATTGTTTGCATCGGCAGCAGAAACAATTATCAGGATCGGGGGAGAGGAAGTCAGGTTTAATCATCAGATTCGTCATTTTATTTGGGGCGTGAAGATGATAACTACCCTTGCACCCGATTCAGCTCTGGCGAAAGACATTGCTACCAGAATCCCCCTTGAGCAACTCCTGTTGACAACCGACTTCAGTTTTCTGGGGGGATCCAAATCCAGATTTATACTTCCACAACTTGAGTTTCAGGACGATGGCCACAGCCTGGAAATTACAGGATTCAGTGCTGGGTGGGATTTAAATGCTGATCTGACAATGGGAAATTTTGTCTGTCTGCTGGACAGCTTACAATTACAACAGACCGATCAGAGTGAACTGAAGTTGGCCAACCTGAGAATCTCCTCCCGAATGACAGATTTGCAGGATATTCCTCTGTGCAACGGAACCCTTCAGCTGGAAAAACTACAGCTGGTTGGTCGTGAAAAACTGGCTATTGACTTCCAGAACATTCAATATCAGTGGCAAACTAACTTAACTCAGGGGCTTTTCAGCGGCACTGCCGAATTGAATTTTGACCAACTTTTGTTGGCAGAAGAAACCCTCAGCGACGGACGATTGAAGTTGACCCTGTCGGGAATTGATGCAGGTTTACTCCGCGCTATTCAGCAGTCTTCCGAGCAACTGCAACAACAGACTATCAATCAGCAAAGCAGCCCGCTCGAATTACAATTACAGCTACTGAAACTCTATACCGAAATGCTAAATTCCGGTGTCACACTGACTCTGAAAGAGTTATCTCTGCGCACTGATAATGGGAAGCTTAGAGGGAATGGAGATCTGAGCCTGTTGAAAGACTCTGCGGCAGAAAGCTCATTATTCTCTCTGGAAAATATCACGGCTAACTTTCATCTGGAAATTGACCGGGGTGCATTTGTGACCGGTTATCGGTTATTCAACAACCTGCAATCTACCGGGGGTAAGCATCAGAATCCGGCGGTTCTTGCCGAACAAGCAGAGCAAATTGCTGGTGGATTGGTACAAAAAGGAATCTTCACTCGGCAGAATGGGGATAAGTTTCACATTGATTTTTCCTGGGTTGAAGGTCAGGGGAAGCTGAACGGGGAAGCCTTGGCTCCGGCTCCGCTCCGCCACTAGTAAAAAACTGTCTGGCTGAATAGAACTCTACATAAATAAAAAACTCCGCTCTCGATTGTAAGATGGTGCTAATAGTAAAGAGGCAATCAATTTTGAAAAATCAAACCCTAGCCATTTACTCAGCAATATAAAACTGGTTACAATAAACTCCACATTTAGGAAATCACGGAGGTAGCCTGTTTCCTGCTCAGAAAAGGAGTTGACATGAAATACAAGGGACTCATAGTAAAAGGAGTTATTGCAATTGTAGTTTTGTTGGTTGCCATTCAATTTATCCCATTCGGGAAAGATCATTCAAACCCTCCAGTTGTTGCCGAGCCACCTTGGGATACCCCCCAAACCAGAGAAATGTATGTCCGAGCCTGTGCAGATTGTCATAGCAACGAAACAAAGTGGCCTTGGTACAGCAATTTTGCCCCTGCCTCCTGGATGATTACACTCGACATAAATAAGGGTCGCGAAGTTTTTAACACTTCTGAATGGGATGCCGAAAATAATATGGGGGGATGGATAGCTAAACAGGTAGAGCTGGGTGAAATGCCACCAGCTAAATATCTACTTCCTCACCCAGAGGCACGGTTTACAGATGAAGAAACCGCAATTTTCGTCAAGGGATTACAAGAGACTTTTGGGCATTAACCTCGGGGGCCACTTGCGGTAAAGAGGCAGTACAAAATGGGTGGTTGGAAAAGAACTACCCCGCAGCAAGCTGCGGGGTAGTAACCACAATCTACGAATAAATTGAACTCAACTGCCATTCTCTTTTGATGCCAATCCTGACTTTTGTTTCTATTTACTATCAACCTCTGCAATAACTTCCCGGTAAAGATGAACATCCTGCTGAGGGAAGGGGATAGAGACTCCTTCGCTATCAAAACGACGCTTGACCTCGCGGGTAATGTCCCAGTAAACATCCCAATAATCAACAGGTTTGACCCAGGGGCGACAGATAAAGTTGACCGATGAATCTGCGAGTTCATGGAGTTTTACAATGGGTTTAGGATCTTTTAAAACAAGCTCATGTGCTGCTACAATCTCCTCCAGTATTTTCTGTGTCTTATCTATATCATCGCTGTAGCCAATACCGAACATCAGATCAACACGACGATGTTTGATCCCCGTAACATTGATAATGGTATTAGCCCAAACTGAATTATTAGGGACAACAACCAGCTGATGATCCGGTGTTCTCAATTGCGTTGATA
>JAUVCS010000141.1 GCA_030590745.1 Desulfuromusa sp. | reverse complement strand
TCGATCAAGTTTACCGAATCCGGGGAGGTGGTTGTCAGTTGCCAGTTTGGAGAAAACGGTACTGTTCCACAACTGCTGATCAATATCAAAGACACAGGGATCGGTATGAGTGAAACGGCGCAAAAAACTATTTTTGATCCCTTTGTTCAGGCCGACAATACTGTCAGTCGCCGTTTTGGTGGAACCGGGCTGGGGCTGGCTATCAGTCTCAAGTTTGCCGAGGCCATGGGTGGTAATATCAAGGTTAAAAGTCGTTTGGGTGAGGGGAGTCTCTTCACCATTACTCTGCCGACAGGCGACCTCAGTGGGGTTAAATTTATGCAGCCGGAGGAGTTACAGTATCAGCAGGAGCAGCTTGAACCGACGCAGAATTTCAGTTGGAAATTTCCTGCTGCGCAAGTTCTGGTGGTGGATGATGGAACGGAAAACCGGGATCTGGTCAGGCTGCTTCTGGAAGATGCCGGGCTGGATGTGGACGAAGCTGAAAATGGCCGGCAGGGAGTGGAGAAGGTGCAAGAAGTCACTTATGCAGCCATTCTCATGGATGTAAATATGCCGGTCATGGACGGTTTTACCGCAACGGGATTGCTGCGCAAACAGGGATTCACCATGCCGATTATTGCACTAACTGCTAATGCAATGATGGGGTATGAAGATGAATGTCTGGCGGCGGGCTACTCCGGTTATCTGAGTAAGCCAATCAATATTGATGAATTTATGGCTTTAATGGCACAATTATTACAGGGTGAGAAAATAGTTGGAGAAACCTCTACTGCACCAGTATCGCCCGAGCCAAGGGAAACTCAAGAGGATCCGGAAAGTTTGGATACCAGCCCTATCGTTTCCAAGCTGCCAGCTAATAATGAAAAGTTTCAGAAAATTATCCAGCGCTTTGTTTCCCGACTTGGTGAGCAGCTGGATGCTCTTGACGCAGCACTGTCGAGGCAGGATTATGCCGAAGTTTCCAGACTGGCACACTGGCTTAAGGGGGCGGCTGGAACGGTCGGTTTTGATCCGTTTACCGAGCCTGCTGCGCAATTGGAAGACTCTGCTAAAGAGCAAGATCAGGTGGCTGCAGAAATTTTGGTTGCCAAACTCCGCAGTTTAGCAGCGCGAATAGTAACTGGATCTGCTGCTGCTCAGCCATCCCCACAACCACTGTCTATTGTTCCTCCTCCCCATGGGGAGAAGCTGGTTCCACTGCAGCCATTGGTTTCGCGTCTGGCTGGAAACGCCCGGCTGCACAGCATAATTCTCAGGTTTATCGACAGTCTTGAAGAGAAAAACCAGATGATGCAAAACGCGATTGTGACAGGTGATCTGGATGAACTGGCTAGCCTTGCTCACTGGTTAAAGGGTGCCGGCGGTACGGTTGGCTATGATGATTTTACCGAGCCGGCAAGTGAATTGGAAGATTTTGCCAAAACCGGGCAACTTGACAAAGCAAAAGAGATGGTTGTCCGGTTGACGGCACTGATACAGAATATTGTTCCTCCTGAGGAACCGGAAGAAGAGCAGCAGATCCTGCGAAAACAACTATAGGGATACATTCAGAGAGTTATCGAAGGGGGAAAAAGGTTGGTATGATGTCACAGACAGGCGATTTAGTAAAATTGAAACACTCCTCAATCATGATCGTTGATGATGAGCCGATCAATATTGATGTTGTCCAGGCTTTTCTCGAAGAGGACGGTTATACTGATTTTGTGACGGTCGAGGATTCAAGAAAGGTTCTGGAGACCCTCGAACAAAAGGCTCCTGACCTGTTGCTGCTTGATTTGATGATGCCACATATTTCCGGGTTCGAAATCCTGCAGCTGATTCGCAGCCAGGATAAATTTAAATTTTTACCCGTGATTATCCTGACTGCAGCAACTGATACGGCCAACAAGTTACGAGCACTTGAACTTGGAGCAACCGATTTTCTTGCTAAACCGCTTGATCAGAGTGAATTGAGTCTGCGGGTTCGTAATACTCTGGCTGCAAAAGCCTACCAGGATCAATTGGCCTACTATGATCCGATTACTCGATTACCCAATCGACAGCTGTTTCAGGAAGAATTGTCCTGGGCACTGGAAAATAATAACCATTACCATGAACAGGTAGTTTTACTGAGCATTGAGATTGATTCCTTTGCCAGTGTTAAAGATACTGTGGGGGTTGATGCGGGGGATCGGGCGCTGCAAGTGATTGCGCAACGGATTGAGTTGGTTGTACGTAACAGCGATATTATTGGGGATGCAGGGATAGCTGCAAATGTAAAATTGCGACTTTTTCACTTTGGCAGCTATGCCTTTGCAGTATTGTTAAGCCGTATTGCCGATGCCGAGTCTGCAGCTCCTGTTGCTGACAGAATTCTGGAAGAAATTAGGTTGCCCATCAAAATTGGTACCAGAGAATTGGGATTTACCGCGAGTATTGGAATTGCGTCCTACCCGAATGATAGTCATGAAGCGACAGATCTAATGCGCCTGGCATCCAGAGCTATGGACTATGTAAAACAACGTGGTGGTAACCAGTTGCAGTTTTCTTCCAGTGCGATCAGCAGCATGTATGAAAAGCACATGAAGCTGGAAACAGATTTACGTCAGGCACTGAAAAATCAGGAATTTTTACTTTATTATCAACCTCAGATCGATCTGGACAGTGGTGTAGTTACTGGTGCTGAAGCTTTGCTGCGCTGGGATAGCCCGGAAGGCTTTATTCCTCCGAATGATTTTATCCCTCTGGCTGAAAAAACCGGGTTGATCCTTCCGATCGGGGAGTGGGCTTTAACAGAGGCCTGTCGTCAGTTGAAGGAATGGCAACAGCTTGAAATAGGGCCACTGTATTTATCATGCAATATCTCCGTTAAGCATCTCTCTGATGATCAATTTATCCATAAGGTGAAAAATATTATTGATGCAAGTGGTATTGATCCACAGTTTTTAACTCTGGAACTGACAGAAAGTGTGTTGATTGAGGATGTTGAAGAAAAAATAGAACTCTTGGTCCAGCTGAAAGAATTAGGAGTTAAGTTATCGATTGATGACTTTGGCACCGGCTATTCCTCATTCAGCTACCTGCGCAAGTTGCCCATCGATGAATTGAAGATTGATCGCTCATTTGTCATGGAGATCACCACTCATTCTGCGAGTCGTGCGATCGTTTCAACCATCGTCTATCTGGCTAAAAACTTGAACCTGTTGACGGTTGCCGAAGGGATTGAAAAACTCGAAGAGTTAAAATTTATGCGTAAGCATGGTTGTAAACTTTTCCAGGGGTTTTATTGCAGTCCAGCAGTTCCCAATGATCAGTTTCTCGCCTTATTAGAAGATTCACAGGTTCAGCGAGCAGTGTCTACCACTGCCCGCTGTGATGGAGACTCAGAGGAAGATTATTCCAGGCCTGTGGCTGCCAGGTAACCCTTTTGGGTTGCCGCATAAATATCTGCCGGATTATCCGCATCACCAATAATTTGCACCGGTTTCTGTTGCTCCTGCAGCTGCTGATAGAGATCATTTTCTGGTTCCATCCCTGCTGCGATAATGACTGTATCAAACGGTGCCCATTCCCCCGGCGATCCATTCTGCTGATATTTAACCTGATCGGCACTGAATTCCATCAGAGTTGTATTTGGAGAAATGAGGAGGTTTTCCTTCTGCTCTAAACGTTTGAGCATCAGTTTTTTGGTGATCATTTCCATATCGTTGGCGATGCTGTCGGTTCTTTTGGTGATGACAACATCATAGTCCTGATCTGCCAGTATTTCTGCTGCCTCTATGCCGATCATCCCCGCTCCGATAATCAGAATCCGTTTTCCTTTGATCGGTTTTTCCTGCTCAAAGAATTCGAGGCTGGTCATGGAATATTGACTGGATAACCCTTCGATTACAGGAATCTTCTGCCTGGAGCCGGTTGCCACCACAAAGTGATCAAAGTGACCCAGCGCCGCTGCCGTGATGGTCGAGTTTAACTTGATCTCGCTGACATTTTTTTCAGTTCGCTTGATCAAACTATTGAGCGGTCTGAGCATCGACCCTTTATGTGGTGCCTGA
>JAUVCS010000222.1 GCA_030590745.1 Desulfuromusa sp. | reverse complement strand
CAGCTGTTCCTGATAAGCCCCTACCCCCAGAGAAAAGTTGATCCCATGGATATTGGCTACCAGAAGGTTCTCTGTTGAGCCGGCAATTGTATAGCTGCTGATCAGAATTGTTTTTGGAACACTGATAATCGGCTCGCTGAGGCGCAGACCGCAACTCTCCAGGGGTGGGACTGAAGATGCCACCAGGACCCCTGCTTCCATACCGTTGAAGATAAAGGCGCTGTTGAGGTTCCAGTATAGATTCTCCTGGTCCAGTATCTCTTGGAGTCGATCATTCAATGGGGCTTCCTGCAGAATGATGATATCCTTAAATTGACTGAACTGCAGCAGATCAGCGTCCCATTCTTGCTTTTGCCCCTTGTAGATGTTCCAGTTCAAGATGGAGATACTGTCTGCAGAAAGTTTCGCAGTTGAGCTGTTGGTTGTCCAGAACTCTTGAGCACTAACAATATCTGAACAGCTACCATTGCTCCTGGTCAGCGGGGGATCTTGCCGGGAGGAAATAAACTGTGTTTGCTCCGGGATCAAGGCGCAACCCAATGTGAGGCCGCAGAGAAAAATGGAGAGTAGAATTGATTTCGTTATTTTGAGCGGTTTCAAACCGGCTCTGTTGATCATGTTATTCCCCTGATTATAGGAGTCTGTCGGATTATGAATATCTACTTCCACTCCTCAAACACAAGTGAGAGTTTAGCAAAGCTTGCCGGGGAAAGACAAGGGGCGATGGCATTAGTGATGGGGGGAATCTCTATATATTTTCGAGGGTTGGATAAAATAGCACCTTCCAGCAACCAAGGTTGAAGTAAAATCAAAATCTTACACTCCTCTTAAAATAACAAGCAAGATGCAACAGTTAATGCATGACAGCCTCCTGGTGTATTATACTGAGCCCCCAATGATTGTAATTGAATCCGCCACCCATGATGCACAACCTCAGCAAAAGCCTGGAACTGCCCCGTCCAGGGACAGTTATTTACGGGCAGGTCCCGCAATTAGAAGGAATAATGATGGAATCTTTTCAACAGAACATTCAGGTGCGCTGGTCTGATCTTGACCCGAACGGTCATGTGCGCCACTCGGCCTATTATGATTACGGCGCACAGGTGCGGATTGACTACTTGCAGAAAAAGGGCTTCGGTATTAACTGGATGAAAACCAATGGGATTGGTCCGGTCCTGTTTCGCGAGGAGGCCAAATTTTACCGGGAATTGGGATCCGGAGATGAACTGGTCATTGATATGCGGATGTCCGGATTATCAGATGATCAGCGCAAGTGGAGTATGCACCACCGGATCCTGCGTGGTAACAAGCTCTGTGCAACCATCGATCTGGACGGCGCCTGGCTCAATCTTAAAACCCGGCGAATTGTCCCGCCACCAGAAGAACTGGTGAAACAGTTTGGGACGCTGGAACGAACTGAGGATTTTCGGGTGATTGGTTCAGGAAGGAGAGATTAGGCAAACTATCTTCGAGCTAACATCATTCTAAACTACAGCTGAAAAAGGAATATTTATGCAAGTTGAAAAGCTTCAGCGGTTCAACTGCTTGAATATCTCTTTCACTCCGTTGATGGTATCGACGACGTAGTTCTGGTAAAACGAATTGTCCTCAAGATCGAAAAACTCATATTTCTGTAATAACACGCCACTTGCCACCCCGATCACCAGAAGTCCCGCTGTTACCCCCACCTGTAGCCGGATCTTCCAGTGTCTGGCCCGTTGCTGCCGCCTTTTGCTGTCTTTGACACGTCGGGCCGATGCGAATAATCCGATTTTTTCCTGTTCGGCGAGGATTTCGCTGAGGCAGATCAGCTTTTTGCCCGCGTATTCCCGGATTTCACCACTCAACTCCTGGCTGGTCAGCGTCCCTTCCCTGAACTTTTTATCCTCCCGGTTGGTGTCGAGCATTTTCACCACCAGGACCCTCTGTTCATTCCCTTTTGCCAGTTCATCATGGGATATCTGGATGATTTGTAGCAATTGACCGTGCATGCCATCGCAGTACAGAAATTCCCGTAAACGGATAACACCCTGGGGTAGAAATTTTCCTTTGTTGCGGGTTGCACGTGGGAATTCATACTGGTAGAAGGTGGTGTAGCGGCCATCGAGTTTGCCGTGGGCAGGTTCTGTTTTCTTGTATTCCATTGATTCACTCTTTTCATTTATTTACCATGTCATCATGCCGTAAAACACATATGGAGTCAAACTCTCCACACAACACCCCTTTGGGTTCTGGTGACACCATACCTGACCATGATATAGATATAGGTGTCCCAGACTTAATGACTCTCTCTTACCTTACAGGGATTACCGCAAATGAAAATAACTTCTCATGCCCTCAAAATTTTGGCTGCACTTGTCTGGTATCTCGGCGGTGTCATTCTGGGATCAAAAGGGGGCAGCCTTTTGATCGAAGCTGATCTGTTGAAGCCGGAACAAAACTGGACTTGGTGGGCTATTTTCGGTGGGCTGCTCATTGGCGGGCTGAAAGCAAAATATCTTTTCAGTGTGAGTTGTAAAAAAAATCTCGCCAGAATAGATTTGCTGGACAACCCTAAAATATGGCAATTTTTCAGGCCGGGATTCTTTCTGTTTCTGGCAATGATGATCGTGGCAGGGGTAACTTTATCCCGTATGGCTCACAACAATTATATTTTTCTACTCAGTGTGGCGATACTGGATATCAGCATCGCCACTGCTCTTATCGGAAGTAGTTATATCTTCTGGAAACAAAAAGCATTTTCCAGTGATTGATTATCGACTTTCAGCCGGAAAGATAATCAGACGATCGCCGGGATGAAGCGGGTCGTTGAGACCGATCCTGTTCCATATCAGGATCGCGGCCAGGGGGACGCGAAATTGTTCGGCAATGGTCGAAAGGTTATCCCC
>JAUVCS010000273.1 GCA_030590745.1 Desulfuromusa sp. | reverse complement strand
TCTCTGGCTGTTTCTTTTCCCGATAACAGCAGTTATAGTGACCTTATGAATAATCTTGAAATTAGCTGCCCCCGTTGTGGCAAAAAATCTTCCTGGAACAATAATCCATCACGCCCTTTTTGTTCCGAGAAATGTCGTCTTATCGACCTTGGATGCTGGGCCAGCGAAGATTATTCCTTTGACGGCGGCAAAGCTCCGCAATCAGAGCAAGAATTTTAACTAATCAGGAGATAATATGTACCACCTTACAATACTAACCAATTTTGCTGCAGCCCATAATTTATTGAATTATCAGGGGGACTGTGAAAATCTGCATGGTCATAACTGGAAAGTTGAAGTGACAGTAAACACCGAAAATCTGGATAAGGCGGGGCTTGGTATCGATTTTAAAATTCTGAAACGGCATACCAAAGAGATTATGAACTACCTCGATCATAAATATCTCAATGATCTGGATGCTTTTAAAGGAATCAGCCCTTCATCGGAACATATTTCCAGGTTTATCTATGATCGGCTGGTTGACAGTTTTGCAGAATATGACGTCAATTTAGAAAAAGTCACTGTCTGGGAATCGGATAATGCCTACGCCACCTATACCCAAAGCTGATCTGCTGGAAATTTTCTCTTCGATACAGGGGGAGGGAGTTCTGGTTGGCTGCAGACAGATATTTCTACGTTTCCCAGACTGTAATTTGAACTGTCGCTATTGTGATACCGATTTTTTACAGTCCAAAACCTGTCAGATAGAGAGTCGTCCCGGTACGGGGATTCTGAACAAGTTTGAAAACCCTCTCGATTTTGTAACTGTCGAGCGTTTGATTGCAGCGTGGGACTCGGAATTGCCGGGTGCTCACCATTCGATCAGTATTACCGGTGGCGAGCCGTTGATCCATCAGCAGCTATTATCCTTGTGGTTGCCGGAATTACGGAAAATTCTCCCTATTTATCTGGAAACGAATGGAACCCTGCCGGATCAACTATTGTCACTGATTGATTATGTAGATTGGGTTTCCATGGATATCAAACTCCATTCTCAGACTGGCTTAAGGACTGATTGGGATCTCCATCGTCAATTTCTGGAAATTGCGCATCAAACCGATTGTTATGTCAAGTTGGTCGTAGGTGAAGAGACACCGGATCTGGAATTGCAGCAGGCAGCGGATCTTGTCTCTGCGGTTTCAAAACAGATTCCGATAGTTCTGCAACCGGTGACAATAGAGGGACAGATAACAATATCAACAAAACGGTTATTGCAGATGCAGGGACTGGTTGCGGAAGTTAATTCCAACGTGAGGGTGATTCCACAAACTCATAGATTTATGGGGGTTTTGTAGCGGTTCTTAAGGTGTTACTTGAGCTGTATCCCGGGGACACGTAAGAATGGCGCTAGTTTAAACAATTTCCCCAAATGAATTAATGGTTTTGGTTGTATTTTTGAATGACTCTCTCCCGTGTGACGCAGCCGGAGTGAAACAGTTGATTTGAGAATAGAGTGGCAAATGTTTGAAGGCGTAGCCTGAGTTTTTGCCAATCCTCAAAGCAACTGTGGAATGGAGGGACCCCGCCAACGGCGGGCAAGGAGGTCGGGCACCTTTTTCTGCATACTCTTTTGTAGTGTACAAAAGAGTATGGCGACGAGCGGGGGCGCAACCCTGCGACCTTGAAGTTGTTAACCCGTTATCTGGGGACACCCCCCCCTATTTAGTGGATTCCATGATTACTGGACATGATTGACCTCATTAAGAATACGCGCACCTGATTTGAGGCTTCAACCCTCCCAGGGCAGCGTCATCCCCAACTTGGCAATTTTATCGGTAAACTCCATCGCCTCCCGCGACAGAACCTGCTTTTCATCCTTCATCCTGACCCATTTTT
>JAUVCS010000091.1 GCA_030590745.1 Desulfuromusa sp. | reverse complement strand
TTTGCAGTAATTGATTTTTCCAGGGTCTTAACCAGTTCATACCAGTCCTCAGGATCGTCCGCTGAGACTTCAGGAACCGTCGATTTTTCCCATTCATTCCCTTTCAGGACAAACATCGTTGCATCACCACCATCATCGAGGATCATATTTGGATATTCCCCATCCGGCCAGGTCAATGCCTGTTCGGTACACCACCAGTATTCTTCAAGGGTCTCACCCTTCCAGGCATAGACAGGAATCCCCAGGGGAGCAGTTATTGTCCCTTGTGGCCCAAGGGCAATAGCTGCAGCAGCATGATCCTGAGTAGAAAAAATATTGCAAGAACACCAACGGACTTTTGCCCCCAGATCGATCAAGGTTTCGATCAAAACAGCCGTCTGAATTGTCATATGCAAAGAACCGGTGATCCGTGCCCCTTCCAACGGGTATTGACCAGCATACTCTTTGCGCAAAGACATCAATCCCGGCATCTCTTCCTCAGCTAGCAGAATTTCTTTGCGACCCCATTCGGCCAGAGAAAGATCTTTTACTTTAAAATCACTTGAATTCGACAATTTAATTTTCTCCTTTAATAAAATCAAAATGCTGTCTGAAGCAGCATCCCATAGGTTTCTCTCCCCACAAAAGGGGTCATAACAATTTTTTCTTGATACGCATCAGTAAAGAAATATGAACTTATTGCTCCAATTGCGGCCCCTGCCACGACATCTATAAAATAATGATTATCCGATTCGATACGGCTCCAGCCAACAAATGAGGCAGTAATCAATGCAGGAATTCCGGATTTCCAACCATAGCGTTTTTGTAAAAATGTTGCACCGGAAAACGCCATCGAGGTATGAGCCGAAGGAAAGGAGTGTGCCTTTCCATTGGGACGTTCTTCATCAATAGAATATTTCAGCAGAGCTGTCGTCCCCAAGGTCACGAACAACGACTTGGAATATTGCAGTAAACCTTCCCGATCATCCTGAACCAAAGTGACTCCCACCGCAGTAGCAGAAAGAGTCATCAAAGCAATATCTCCCATAAACTCAATATCATCACCTGCATAAGCTGGAATTAAAGAGGTGGACGTCAGTACCAGGACAAAGATCAATACTACGCCGATCGTGGCCATATTTTTCATCGCCATTTATTCTTTCAGCTGAATAAATTCTAAATTAAAAAAACAACTGTTTAGCATATTTTGCCAGTTCTATGCGACTCACTTCTTTTCTTTTTTACCGAGCCATAAGGATGTCAACTCAAACCAGCTGCGTAGCAGAATAGTTGCGCCGAATTGGCCAATCAGGTTATCAGTCAGAAAGGTGTAAATTGGCGCAAAAAAATTAAGCCATCTCATCTTCCCCGCTCCAACAGGTAATCCCTGACGAAAGCTACGCCATGCATCAATGGCAAAGAACAATTGCCAGCCATGGGCGCGAATGTAACCGCCGGCCAGCCACCAGTATCGCCACCGTTGCCGAAGCGGCAATTCACTCAACATCTCCCTGATTAACTGGAAGAATGGGAAAAGCAGAAGCTTTTCGCTGTGTTGTTGTTGCCGATAGACTCCGGGAGCTGCAGCCAGAAAATAACTCCAGCCAATGGTGCGAAAGCACATGATCAAAGATCCGAGCAGCTGCCGCTGCCAGAGACCCTCGGTTTCAAAACGACGTGCCGAAGTACTGATTTCGGCAGGGAGCAGTTGCCACTGACCCACCCGGCGAAGCCGTTCGGCAAAATCGGTATCCTCCATGGCGGGAAGATCTTCACAAAAGCGGCCGACCTGCTGCAGCAAACGGCGATGAAGAAGGAATCCCTGATCGCCATGAATTGTTTCCAGCCAACCGGAACGGGCTTTCCATTCATAAAAATAATAACCCGCCGAAAGAGAGTGGTCCTCTCGACGAAATTTCAGGGCAAAATGTCCAGCCACATGATGATTCCCAACCCGCAGCAAAGAACTCAATCCCTCCCGCAGAACCAGGGGATCAGAAAAACGGCTGTCAACGTGGAGAAACAATAACCAGTCACCGGTTGCAATCGCTGCAGCACTATTCAGTTGCCGACCACGTCCGGCCGGACACTGTAACAGTTTAAGATCGACCCAATCGGGCTCTTGCTGCTGCAGCCACTCCCAGCTTCCATCCGTTGATCCCCCGTCACAGATCAGCAGTTCCAGTTCAATATCCTGCTGGCGGTGCAAATCTGCAAAAAACTCCGGCAACTGCGAGCGTTCATTGAGAATTGGAACAATAATACTAAGCAACACTTTGTCCATGCTATCCAGGCCCATTTAATTGAAAAAATCATTCACATCGAGCAGACGTATGCTATAAATAGGAGTGGACTTTGATCCGTCGTCTGTTCTGACATTGGCGTTAGAACGATAACTTTTTACACCTGACATAGCAAGGGGTTGAGGATGAGTGAAATCATTGATATCTACGCCCGTGAGATCCTGGATTCACGTGGCAATCCGACGGTAGAGGTAGAAGTTGCTCTGGAAACTGGCATTATTGGCCGTGCTGCAGTTCCAAGTGGAGCATCAACGGGAGAGCGGGAAGCACTGGAACTTCGTGATGGGGACAAGAACCGCTATCTGGGTAAAGGGGTTCTCAAAGCTGTTGAACATGTAAACGATGTCATTGCTGAAGAATTGATCGGCTGGGAAGCCAGCGATCAAATCGGAATTGACCGGAAATTACTGGCTCTGGATGGAACCGATTTCAAGAGTAAGCTTGGAGCGAATGCCCTGCTTGGAGTCTCCATGGCGTGTGCCAAAGCAGCGGCCGAAGATGCCGGATTGCCCCTTTACCAATATATCGGTGGTGCCAATGCTAAAGAGCTCCCGGTACCCATGATGAACATCATCAATGGTGGCGAACATGCCGATAATAATGTCGATATTCAGGAATTCATGATCATGCCGGTTGGAGCAGAGAGCTTCAAAGAGGCCTTGAGAATGGGTGCCGAAATCTTTCACACGTTGAAAAAAGTCTTAAAAGAGAAAGGCTATAACACTTCAGTTGGAGATGAGGGTGGGTTTGCGCCTGACCTTAAAAGCAACGAAGAGGCACTGCAAGTGATCATGGAAGCGATTAAAGCTGCCGGATACCAGGCGGGGGAAGATATCCTGCTGGCGCTAGACGTTGCAGCATCGGAAATCTACACCGATGGGAAGTATAACTTTGCCAACGAAACCCAACCGATCAAAACCGCAGCAGAGACGGTGGCATTTTATGAAGATCTGGTGGCACGCTATCCAATCATCTCCATCGAAGATGGTCTGGCTGAAAATGATTGGGATGGCTGGAAGCTGATGACTGAGAAACTCGGCGACAAAATTCAGATTGTCGGGGATGATCTCTTTGTAACCAATACCAAAATTCTCAAGGAGGGAATTGACAAAGAAATCGCCAATTCGATTTTGATCAAGGTCAACCAGATCGGCACCCTGACTGAAACTCTGGAAGCTATTGAGATGGCCAAACGTGCCGGCTACACAGCGGTTATCTCCCACCGCTCAGGAGAAACCGAAGATACCACGATTGCCGATCTGGCAGTGGCAACCAACAGTGGACAGATCAAAACGGGGTCCCTGTGTCGGACTGACCGCATCTGTAAATATAATCAACTGTTGCGAATTGAAGACGAACTGGATGATACCGCCGTTTTCAGGGGCAAAGAAGTTTTCTACAATCTATAACAGGCAATAAAACCGCTCGGGGATGGATAAAATTCCATCCCCGAGGGCCTCACATTGGATAGAGAAGGTAGCTGCTACCCTGCTTTTCCCGTCTTAATCTCCCATCATCAGTCAACTCTTTGATCAACCGCTGTAACTGTTTTTTACCCGTATCTGCAAACAGCGGATAAAGATCGGTCTGTTTGATCCCTGCCTGTTTATTAACTTCTGCACAAATCATCTCTGCCAAAGAAGTCGGTTCGCCCCTCTCAGAAGTTACCGCAGAGGATGATTTTTCTGAGTTAGAGTCTTTCTCTGCCGGAACATCCTCCGGAAGCTTTTCAGCTTTTTGCAGTGCGGCACTATACGCTTCCTGCTCAGCATAAATTTCCCGCTCAATTGAGATAAGTTTCTGATAAAAGTAGAACCCGGCGCCGACAACCAACAACAGAATAATAAACCAGAACATTTAAACCTCCAGATCAGTTTGTGTTTTCATCATCCATATAAAACCAACGTTAAAACCAGCTCCATTGATCTTTCGCCGCCAGAGCCCTCAAATCATTTGGCCCAGACATGCACCCGCTTAAATTTTGCCAGCGTAAAATATCTCCATTGGTGTCAAATTGATTCTACGATACAGAAGAACAAGTTGCTACCATTCAACTATAATTCAAACAATATTGTCCAGCCCCATAAGCGGCACCTTTACCAAAATTAAACAGACTGCCAAGCTGTAAAATCCAGAGCAACTCTGCCAGTTCATCCCCGGCAATACTGAGATGTCCCAGCAATCCCCCCAGATTTTGCCCCCCGCGTTCCAGTTTCAGGGTCCGCCAATCATTCCAGACCAAGCGATTTTCCAACGATTTTACCCGTTTTGCCAGCGTGATTAAATGGCCCGGATCGGCAATTAATTCAAATGCGCTATAACTGGCCAGAAATGCCGTAACCCGACGCAGCAAGTAAGGGAAAATCGCGGTAAAATCCGCCTTAAATAATGGTTTCCCCTGACGTAGTAAGCGCAATGGAGTGACAATTTGTAGTTCGATTGAATCGTTTAAACGGGGCTGCCGTTCCAACCACCAGGATAGATGATTCACTGGTGGAGTGAGTGGATCAGCCAATTTCCCTGCAAACCAGAGCATCGTTCGTAGTCCACTACCATCCTCCGCTTCAACTCCTTCAAGCACAAACTGACCAGTATCATGATAGAGTCCCTGCCTGCCTAAATGTTGCAGCAGACGGATAAAGGGGTCAATGGCATTGATACCGGAACCGATAAAAAGAACCGGCAGAATAATTCTCTGAAGTGGTTCAAATGGGCCATACTGTAGAGAATCAGGGGAAATCACCAACGCCGGAGGCGGCTTTTGAACCTGCCGAAGCAAAACTGGATCAGCGGAGAGATCGGGCTGAAGAAGTTGTTTCAACTGCCCAGAAAACTCCCCTCCCGGCTGTTCAGGTAAGGTTTTGAGTGCCTGCAAAAACTCACGCCTCAATT
>JAUVCS010000217.1 GCA_030590745.1 Desulfuromusa sp. | reverse complement strand
GTCCGACAGCCTCCTGAATTCCTCCATTTACTCCCGCAGAAAAACCAGTTAATCTCTGAACCTTGCATAACCAAATCAGGAGACAGCAATAATGAGTGACGATAATTTTACTGATGATCCAAACAATGAAGATGAAGAAAGTTTTGCTGAGATGTTCGAAGCCAGCCTTGCCGGAGTTGGTGAGCCGCTGGTACCGGGTAAAAAAATCAGCGCAACAATCCTGCAAATTGGGGCAGAGTGGAGCTTTCTCGATGTGGGGCAAAAGGGGGAAGGGGTTCTTGCTTCGGCGGAACTTCTGAACACCGAGGGTGAGCATCAATATGTTGTAGGAGACAAAATCTCTGCCTATTTTCTCTCCCGTGCCGGGGGTGAGTTACGCTTTACTACAAAAATTGGTGGAACCGGCTCTGGGACCGAACAATTGGAAAATGCCTACCAGAGTGGTATTCCGGTTGATGGGACGATAGAAAAAGAGATCAAAGGGGGCTTTGAGGTCAAGCTGCCAGGCAATCTCAGAGCTTTTTGCCCCTTCTCCCAAACCGGACTACGGCAAACGGAACCTGCTGATCTGATTGGTCAGAGCTTGCCATTCAAAATCAGTCAGTTCAGTGAACGGGGACGAAATATTGTTGTTTCTCACCGGGCAATTCTTGACGAGGAGCGGGAACAGCTTCGAGTGGGATTGCGTGAAACCTTGAAAGAGGGGATGGTGGTCAAGGGAGCCGTCACAAACATTCGTGATTTCGGAGCATTTCTTGATATTGGTGGAATTGAGGGATTGCTACCAATCTCTGAGATCAGTTATGGCCGGGTTGAGGATATCAATGACATTCTCACCCTCGGGCAGGAACTTGAGGTTGCTGTTAAACGGATCGACTGGGACAATAATAAATTTTCCTTCAGTTTGCGTGACACCCAAGCCGATCCGTGGAAAAAGGTTGGCTCAATCTACCAGGTTGGCCAGCAGTATCCTGGTAAAGTGAGTCGATTGGCTCAGTTTGGTGCTTTTGTAACTCTCGAAGACGGCATTGATGGCTTGTTGCATATCTCCAAATTAGGTGACGGACAGCGGATTCGCCATCCCCAAGATGTTGTCAGTGTTGGTCAGCAGATAGCGGTTCTGGTTGAAAAAATTGATCAGGATGAAAGACGGATCTCCCTGGCTTTGGCTGGAAATAAAGATGAAGCAGTTGAAACCAGCTATAACGACCAGCCTGCTGCCAGTACCGGTCTTGGAACTCTCGGCGATCTACTCAAAGCGAGTCAACAAAAAAGAGGGCACAAGAAGCGCTGATGAAAGGTGGGAGCACCTCTAAATCTGCCATTTTATTTTCAATCTGTGTGGCGCATTTTCTTAATCCATTCATGTTGTCGGCTGTCGGTGTTGCTCTCCCTGTTATAGGGCGAGAATTTTCCGCCAGCGCCTTGCAACTAGGGCTGATTGAAACCAGCTTCATGTTGTCGATGGCAATTTTCCTTTTAGTCATGGGACGACTTGGAGATATTTACGGGCGACGTAAAATTTTCCAGATGGGATTGCTGCTTTTTGCTTTTGCCGGTGGTTTGATTTCACAGGCTGACTCGATAGAGATGATTATCGCCCTGCGGTTTTTACAGGGGGTCGGGGGGGCAATGGTCAACGCAACAACCATGGCAATCCTGGTTGCCGTATTCGCGCCATCCGAACGAGGCAAAGCTCTTGGAATTGCCATTGCCAGTGTTTATGCCGGGATTTCCTGTGGCCCCTTTATTGGTGGCTTTTTGATAGAACTTTTTGGTTGGCGGTCACTTTTTTACCTGATGGTTCCCTTAGGGCTACTCACTTATTTAGTGACCCGAATTAAAATTAAAGAGGAATGGGCTGGCTCTGCAGGTGAGCCATTTGATTGGAAGGGCGCTCTTGTTTACGCCCCTTCGATTCTATTGCTGGTTTATGGCGTCATCCATCTAAAGGACGGGGGAGCGATCTGGGGATTACTGATACTTGCAAATCTGGGTCTGGTTCTGTTTTTACTGATTGAGACACGAACTCCATACCCGATGTTGAATGTTCGTTTGTTTCTTGAGAATCGTGTATTTGCATTGAGTAATCTAGCCGCGTTATTTAACTACGCCGCCACTTTTGGAGTGACTTTTTTCCTCAGTTTATACTTGCAATTTGTTAAGGGAATGGGGCCACAACAAGCTGGGACAATCCTGATTGTCCAGCCCATTGTCCAGACAATTTTCTCCCCTATTTTTGGACGATTATCGGATCGCATTCCTGCGGCCTATGTTGCCACCAGCGGTATGGCTCTCTGTGCTTTGGGGCTGGCAATTGCAACTGGACTTACGGCAGAATCCTCCATATCTGTGATCCTGATTTTATTGGTCTTTCTTGGTCTTGGATTTGCCCTGTTTTCTGCCCCGAATGTCAGTATGATTATGGGCAGTGTTGCACCACGTCACCTTGGCGTAGCTTCGGGATTAAGTGCCAGTATGCGAACCTTGGGGATGTTGACCAGTATGATGATTATCACCCTGATCTTTTCCTATCTGATGCAGGGACAACCAGTGACACTGGAAACTCAACCAGCATTTCTTGACAGTATGCGGATGGCCCTGCTGATCTTTTGTTCCCTCTGTGTCATTGGAATCGGCTGCTCTTTAGGACGTGTCGCAAGCTTATCTAGCTAATTTTTGCCAAATTATAGCTATCTGAAAAAAAGATTAATTTTGTGGACAAAGGTATCCTCTTCTGATATATTAGTGTTTGCTAATATGTAGCTTACGCTAGCGACTACAGCTATATAGTATTGAGGTGTTCTTTGGTTGTGACACAAGCGAGATATTTCTGTGGCTAAAAAGAAAAAAATTCTTATTATTGATGATGAGCTCTTCTTTAGAGAAATTCTGAAGGATATTTTGCAAGAAC
>JAUVCS010000024.1 GCA_030590745.1 Desulfuromusa sp. | reverse complement strand
AATACCCAGTGTTGCGACAAAGAAAGAGCCAAAGTGCAAAATACCATTTTCAAATTCCATCGGTTTCCCCTATATCTTTGTAAGTCGCTATACTCCGAAACAATCGGGAGTTTTTTTTGCACTGAGTGAGAGGGCTTCTACTTGCTGCATGAAGCGACACCTCAGCCAAATGTTTGACAATCCACAATATAACTGATCATCTTAGCAGATCCTTACCTTTTCAGTAAGGGTTAATTTGGTAAAGAATTACGCAGTTTTCGCTCGCAAGATAAATTCACCACTGCCCAGCAATATTATCCTTTATTGACTTTCGTTATATACTCAACTATATAACCAAAAGAGACATTTCGCATTTGATGGACACATAACGAAGACAACCCCCTGAACACCCTTTGGTTGGAATAAAGACAATGACAAAAGCAAAAGTCGCTGTGACAGCTCCCTTGTGGGTGCAGAAAGAGGCGCAGAATTTTCTGGGGGGCAACCGGATTGATCTGCTGGAACAGATTGATCGGTGTGGTTCTATCTCAACGGCTGCCAAGGCGGCTGGAATGAGCTACAAAACCGCCTGGGATGCGTTGAATGTAATGAATAACCTGGCAGATCAACCACTGACGATAGCGGCGACGGGTGGCTCGGGTGGCGGTGGAACCCGACTGACTGATGAGGGGAAAAAAGTGGTCCGCTTTTATCGGCGGATCGAAACGGAACATCAGGGGATGCTTGCCCGGCTTGAAGAAACTCTTGAAGATTTCAACAACTACTTCCCCCTGTTGCAGAGGATGACAATGCGAATCAGTGCTAAAAATGTTTTTTCCGGAACTGTCTGTGAAATTGTTCGTGATATTTCGGTTGCTCAGGTTGTTCTGCAGCTGAAATCTGGGAATAAGATGACAGCGGTGATAAGTACCGACAGCGTCGATGCCCTGGGATTAAAAATTGGATCTCCTGCTTATGCCATGGTGAAAGCCTCTTCAGTGATGATTGCCAATAAGGATCTCACCCTGGAAATCAGCGCTAAAAACCGGATTACCGGGCATATCACAAAGATTACCGAAAGCGCGGTGATCGGAGAAGTTGTCCTTGATATCGGCGCTGGTGAAACCATTACCGCAACGATTACCGACAGCAGCGTGCACAATCTGGGACTGCAGGAGGGGAATGAAGTTTGTGCCATCATCAAATCAACCAGTGTCATTATTGGTGTTTAAACGGGGGAGAAAAGATGAAAAATAGATATTATTTACTCATAGCTACAGTTATTTTTGTTCTGTGTTCCAGCTCGGCAGCAGTATGGGCAACTCCCCATGGAATCGTCACCATATTCCACGCCGGCAGCCTCACCGTTCCGATGGCTGCAATGGAAAAAGCCTTCGAGGCAAAATACCCTGACGTTGATGTGCAGCGTGAGCCTTCCGGCAGTTCCAAGGCGGCACGCAAAATCAGTGATCTGGGTAAACCCTGCGATATTATGGCTTCAGCTGATTACAAGGTGATCGATAAACTGTTGCACCCCACTTATACCGATAACAATATCCGCTTTGCTTCTAACCGGATGGTTCTTTGTTATACCGACCAGAGCCGTTTTGCCGGGGTCATCAACACAGAAAACTGGATGGAAATTCTGCAGCAGCCAAAGGTTATCTGGGGACATTCAGCACCCGATCTCGACCCCTGTGGGTACCGGACACTGATGGTGTTGCAACTGGCGGAAAAGTATTATCGGCAGCCGGGTTTATATCAGAAAATTATCGATAATCGTCCGACAAGAAATATCCGCCCCAAGGCAGTGGAGCTGGTTTCACTGCTACAAACCGGCAACATGGATTATGCTTGGGAATACCGTTCAGTAGCAGTGCAACACAACTTGAAATTTGTCGAAATACCCGATCAAATCAACCTTGGAAACTATAAATTTGATGCAGATTATGCACAGGTAGCAGTTGAGGTCAGCGGCAAAAAACCCGGAACCACCATGACGATGAAGGGGCAGTCGATCACTTACGGCATTGCCCTGCTCAAGGATGCCCCGAACCGTGAAGCGGCCAGCGCTTTTCTTGCTTTTATGCTGGCTGCAGACGGTGGGTTGAAAATTCTTGAAGAGATGGGTCAACCGCCGTTTATTCCGGCACGGGTCGCATCTGCAGAGATGAAAGCGATTCTTCCGCAGCAACTTCAATCACTGGTGACGGTCCAACAATAGGGGCAAGCGATGCGGCACAAGGATTTCTTTTTTTGGGGAACTTTTGCCTGTGCGGTGACGGTGATTGCATTTATCACCCTGCCACTGATGCAGATGTTAGCAGCGCCGTCACTGGAGATCCTGATCGAGACAATTCTCGATAAAGATGTCCTCAACTCGATTGTTCTGAGTCTCTCGGCTGCCGCCCTGGCCGCCCTGATCTCCTTTATTCTGGGAACCCCCCTTGCTTATCTGCTGGCTCGGCGGGAATTTCGCGGCAAGCAGCTGGTTGAAGGGATTATCGACCTGCCGATCATCATTCCCCATCCGGTAGTCGGCATTGCCATCCTCAGCGTTACCGGGCGCAACCACTGGTTCGGACAGCTACTGACCGATCTGGGCATCCGTATTATGGGGAGTGTCACCGGAATTGTCACGGTGATGGTCTTTGTTGCAATTCCCTTCTACATTAAAGCCGCCAAGGAGGGGTTCGATGCGATCTCACCCCGCCTGGAAAACGTCTCCCGCAGTTTGGGTGCCTCGATGTTCAGCACCTTTTTCCGTATCACCTTCCCACTGGCGTGGCGCAGTATGCTGGCGGGAATCATCATGGCATGTGCCCGGGCAATCAGTGAATTCGGGGCAATTGTGATCGTAGCCTACCATCCGATGATTGCACCGGTGATGATTTATGAACGGTTTGAAAGCTATGGTCTGAAATATTCGCAACCGGTTGCAGTCTGGCTGATCGGTATTTGTCTGGTGCTGTTTCTGGTGCTGCGTATTCTCACTACAAAACAGAAAAGAGCCGCATGATTTCTCTCGAAAATATCCACATTGATCTCGGTGAATTCCACCTGAAAGATATCAACCTTGAAGTTGAAGAAAATGAATTTTTTATCATCATGGGCCCCAGCGGTTCAGGTAAGACTATTTTGTTGGAGACTATTGCCGGATTGGTTCAGCCCAAAACCGGACGCATAAAAGTTGCTGCTGAGGAGATAACTCACCTGCCGCCGGAAAAACGGGGGATCAGCATTGTTTATCAGGACTATGCTCTGTTCCCGCATTTGACGGTGGTTGAAAATATCCGCTACGGCTTGCATTTCAATAAAGCTGATAAAACTGCAGGTGAGAATCGTCTGCTGGAATTGCTGGCACTCCTCAATCTGGAGGGTTTGGAAAAGCGCTATCCCGAATCCTTGAGTGGTGGCGAACAACAGCGTGTCGCCATGGCTCGCGCCCTGGTCGTCAATCCGCAGGTTTTATTATTGGATGAGCCTCTTTCTGCTCTCGACCCACGCTTACGCGAAGAATTTCGTTTGGTACTCAAGCAACTGCAGCAGAATACAACTGCCACAATCTTGATGGTAACCCACAATTTTTCAGAAGCTCTGGCTCTGGGTGGACGGGGTGCGGTCATGAATGGGGGAAGGATCGAACAGGCCGGGAGTATGGAGGATATTTTTCAGCGGCCGGAATCAACGATGGTTGCCGATTTTGTCGGGATGAAAAATCTTTTTGCCGTGACCTTGAAAGATGAGATGGCACAGATCAATGGCTTGGAAATCCAACTTGGCCACAGTTTTACCGCCAGCCGGGGATATATCGCCATCCGCCCAGAGGATATTGTCCTGAGTATCACGCAGCTACAGTCGAGTATGCGTAACAGCTTTCCAGGAACGATTACCCGGATTATTTCCCAGGGGTTCTACTACGAAGTTCATATTGCGGTGGATAAAGTCAATTTCTGTGCCTTGGTCACAAAAGGTGCACTTCTGGAAATGGAGCTTCAGGAGGGAAAAGAGATTTTTCTCTTTTTCAAATCGACAGCAATTCATACTTTTTGAAACTAGCCATAAACTTCAAACAATCTATCAAAAAAGATGACTATTTCTTTGAGTGGTCTCTTGCCCCATTCCCCTTGTCAGTTACAAAACCTCTTCGAGTAATTGCTGCAACATTTCTGAGTTTTCAAATTGGGTTTTATTTAACAGATGCTCTATCCGTCCTTCTTTCATCACCAGGATTTTACCAGCAATTCTCCTTGCCTGACCTAAACTGTGCGATACGGCAATAATCCGGTAGCGGTGCTGCAGCTCTAACAAGAGTTCCTCTATCCTCCCGGATGCCTTGAAGTCGAGAGAGGCGGTTGGTTCATCCAGAAGCAATATTTTCGGTTGCAAGGCGAGTACCCGAGCCAGGCAAAGCCTCTGTTGCTGTCCCCCGGATAGATGGGACGCTCTGGTTTTAAGACGATCTTTGACCTCGTCCCAGAGATGGACTTCCTGGAGAACCTCGACCAGCCTTTCTTCTCTCTTTTTTTTGTCCAGGTTGGTGACAAGTTTGAGTGGTAGATTGATATTCTGGGCGATACTGACCGGGAGAACATTTGGTGATTGAAAAACCATTCCGACCTGTCTGCGCAATTCTGTAATTTGTAAGCCAGCTTGATAAATATTCTCCATTGTTCCGGATAGTGCCAATTCAACCTGACCGCTGGCAGAATACCCAGGGTAACATTCATTTAAACGATTCAACGATCTTAAAAAAGTTGTTTTCCCCGACCCTGAAGCCCCGACAAGAACGATAATTCTACTGTCAGTGAGAGTCAGATTGATATCCTGTAGAACCGGTTTGCCGTGAAACAAAACCTGCAGGTTTTTGATAATGCAGAACGGCTTCTGCTGTGTCAGTGCTGGTTCCATTGCCACTCCAGAGTTTTGTGCAAGGCTAATGCACTGCCGTACAATATTCCTGTCAGGCAGAGCAGAACCAGAGCCGTACTGTAGGCTGAGTTGAGTTCTGCAGGATTTTGATATTCTGCTGCCAGGTAGAAAATTCGGAATGGCAGTGCTTCAAACTTTCCGAGCAATCCATGCGGTAATCCGGCATTGGCAATGACCCCGGTCAGCATAATAACTGCCGTATCTTCAGCCGCTCGACCAAGTGATAATATCACCCCACCCAGGATTCCACGTCCAGAAGCGGGAAGGAGGGTGTGAAAAACAGTTTGCAACTGGCTCAATCCCAAACTGGGGCCGATCAATCGATATTCATCAGATAAACTTTCCAGAGCCGCCTGGGTTGTAAAAATCAAATAGGGGAGAATTAATAGAGCCAGGCAGCTCGCAGCAAGCAACAGGGAGGTATTGGCATCCGGGAAAAAAGTGTTGCGCAGAAACAGGATCAAGGCAAAACCAAATAAACCCATAACGATGGATGGAGTTCCTGCCAGGAGTTCAACCGACAAGGAGAGAATTCGTTTGAATGGAGTCGTTGCAAAACAGGCCAGGTAAATCCCACTGGCAACCCCGAGAGGTACCGCCATCAGTGCGGCTAGAAAAACCAGCGACAGAGTTCCAACACAAGCTGGCCACAGGGCATCCCAAACTCGAACTTGCCCTGAAATAGCCTCCCATGCTGAGGCATCACCGAAAAACAGTTCTTTTCCGATTGTTGGCAACCCTCGGCTCAGGAGAAACCAGAGCAAACAACTGACAGTTAAAAAAACCGCAAATGTCGATATCCAGGCCCAGCTATAAATAAGTAAATCAAACCGTTTACGCACTCTGTTCCTCCCGATATACCCTGCGCTTGATTTGATGTAACAGCAGATTGACTGACGTTGTCGTCATAAACAGGATCAATCCAGCGGCAAAGAGTGAATGATATATTGTGCTTTGACTGTCGGTTGCGACAACCAGCGCAATATGTGCGGTCAAAGTTCGAATTGAATCAAATGCAGAGCCCGGTATCTGAGCGGCATTACCTGCAACCATCAGGGCGATCAGAGTGTCGCCAACAGCTCTGCCAAAACCAAGAATAGCTGCTGCCAGCAAACCGTACGACGCGGTTGGCAGGCTGATCCTGGTCAACTCATGAACGCGGGAGATACCAAGTGCCTCTGTTGTCATTCGCAGCGTCGGGACAATCTGCTGGAGCTGAGTATTGATCAATAGAACAATTGTGGGAAGCACCAGAATGCTCAGGGTCAATGATGCTGCCAGAAGTGAAAAACCGGTTCCGTGAGCAAAGTGAGTTCGCAGGAGTGGCACCAGAAAAAATACGGCGACAAATCCGTAGACAACCGTTGGGACACCGGTCATGCCATGGACCAGAAAAAGCACTGGCCGAGCCAGCCAGGTCGGTCCGAGGCCATGAATAAAGAGACAAATCCCCAGTCCCACCGGGTAGGCAATCAACACCGCTGAAATTGCCAGCAGGACAGTCCCGGCAATCATCGGCAGGATCCCGAATTCTCCGTGAAAAGGTCGCCAGTGCCAAGAAAACAGCTCCATAAACTGCCCCTCAGAGAACAACGGCAAGGTGAAATAGACCAAAAATCCGAACAGCGCCAGCACAATCAGGGCAGAGAAAATCGCAGCGCCCTGGAGTAGCATCTCCGGATAGCTCAAGGGGCACTTGGAGCGTTTTTTGTCCAGGCTCTGCTGATAATTATCTTGCTGGGTATTCAAAGCAGGACTGATTTCTCAAGCGGTTTCATTTTAGCGAAATATAGCCGTGACGGGTTATGCTTGTCGCACCGTCAGCGCCCAGAATATAATTGATAAAGGCCTTAACCAGCGGTTCAGGAGCTCCGTTGGTGTTCATGAAGAGTTTCCGGACAACCGGATATGAGCCGTTAATCGCATTTTCCTGGGTTGGCGCTACATTATCCAGAGCCACTGGTTTGACGGTCGCATCCAGGTGCCCGATACTCATATATCCCAAAGCATGACGATCCTGGGAGATGGCCACCTTCATCGCACCGTTGGAGGGGACAATATTGGCGGACTCAACGATATCTCCCTTGCTCAAACATTTTTTCCAGAAAACAGCCCTGGTACCACTAGCTTCATCACGACTGTAGATATGAATGGCTGCATCATCACCACCGACATCCTTCCAGTTGCTTATTTTTCCGGAAAAAATATCTTTGATCTGTGCACTATTCAGATTGATAATCTGATTGGCTGGGTTGACTATTGGAGCGACGCCGTCAACGGCAAAAGGAAAGGAAATCAGCTGGGGATATTGCGACAGTTCTTTGGAACTGACAGGGCGGCCAGCGTTGCCGATATCAACCAACCCTTCCCCAACTTTTTGAATACCAACTCCAGAGCCACCGCCAGCAACAGTGATATTGATACGCGGATACTGGGTCATAATTTTTCTGGCTGCATCTTTCATCACCGGAATATGTGCTGTGCCGCCAGCAATATCAATTTTACCCTGTAAACTGGTGAATTGGTCTAATTCTCCAGATACCGCTGGTAGAGTACAAAAAAACGTCAAAAAAATGGCTGAACACAACCCCGATAAAAACCTTGACCTCATGATAACCTCCTAAAAATTAAACCTAAATACAATTTCAGGAATGATAAATCATTGCAGCGCAACTTTCCAATGGATAATATCGATAAATAGAATGATAGCTATTGGAAATAGCAATAGGAGGTGTGGCTTCCAAGAATAAAGTCTGTAAAAAAATTACAGCACAATTTCATCTGGCAATTCACCTTCCGGTGAAAACCATTCTTCGTCAAGAAAATCACTATCGGTGATCTGTTTAAGGTTCCGCTTCAGATACTTCCCCTGTGCTGAAACAGCAATTTTGCCATCGGGAAGATACAACTCGCCAGTTCCCTCATAGATTCGACCTCGATCGTTGGTGACCCGCCCGATCACTTTCAGTTCCACCCCCAAGGGAACTGGCTTTTTGTACTTCACCTGTAAATCGACCGTGACACCAAAGGTATCTTGACCATAATGAGCCATGATGGCCCGTCCAATAACTTCATCAAGGAGCGCCGCTGAAACTCCACCGTGGGCGATCCCGGGGTAGCTCTGATGTTCATCCCGCGGGGTGAACAGAGCGATCACTTCTTTTTCCTCAGTTTCAAAAAATCGGGTTTTCAGCCCGAATTGGTTCTCTGTCCCACAGACCAGGCAGTGTTTTGAAATGTGCTGACAATTTTTTATTTTGTGGTTCATTTTGTCTCCCATAAGTATTTTTACGGCATAACTTGCAACAGTGTCAGACCATCATAAAATAGTTTTCCGGCCAGAATGATCAACAACAGACCAAGGCAACGGATAGTAGCGCGGTAACTTCTTCCTGTCAGGAAAGATCTCGATTTGCCAGTCACTATTGCCACCGTGATCTTGGCACCAACCAGGCAAAAATAAAATCCACAGATAAAAGCAACTCCGGTAAGAAAATTCTGGTTCATTGCATTGGTCATGATTGGCGCACCGATAGTCAGCCAGAACAGATAGGGGTGGGGACTCAGAAAATTGGTAAAGACCCCTTTGCTTAATGATTTTGGACTTGCCAGCTGAATATCCAGATCAATCCCTTGAGTTTTCAAACTCTGATAGCCAAGCAGCAGCAGGAAAATACCACCCCCCAGAGAGATGATCCCCAGAACAGTGTGAAAATTGGATAGCTTCGCCAGAATAAACAGTGAAATCAGGATAATCGGCAGATCGGTCACAATCGGTGCCAAAGCAACTTTAATTCCGGAGCGGATATTGTGCTGCAGAGTCTCAGAAACCACCAGAGCTAGTAAGGGGCCCGGAGAAAATCCGGCTGATAGTCCAAGGATCATACCAATGACGAGGAAGTTAATCATGACCTTCACTATCGATTCAGCATCAGGTCAGACACTATTCAGTGACCTTCCTCTGGCCCCTTTTGTCGCAGCAACTGGCAGAACCGCTGCTGTGGCACATGCCGGTGAGCTGGTGTTTGCCATTTTCCGGTCTGGATTTGCAAAAATTGATAACCAGCACGGCCGTGGCAAAGATCAGGAAGGAAAGGGTCAGGGTTGCCAGAAGGGTTGTCATCTCTATCTCACACTCCAAAATCATCAAAGAGG
>JAUVCS010000230.1 GCA_030590745.1 Desulfuromusa sp. | reverse complement strand
GTTGGCTATGGAAAGATCTCCCTGTTGGAAAGCCCGGAAGAGAAGCGGCAGGGGCTTGATCTGTTTATGGCTCACTACAGTGATGCTGACTTCAGTTATCCCGATAAAATGATGCAGGCAACGGCAGTTTCCAAACTGGTTATCTCTGAAATGTCGGTAAAACAATCAAGAGTTGAGAATTAGATAGGGGAAATAGGTGTCCGTCTCAGTTATTGTCGCCATGGCAAAAAACCGGGTCATTGGTAGAAGAGGGAAACTTCCCTGGCACCTGCCGAGTGACCTGCAACGCTTCAAGCAATTGACCATGGGGCATACCCTGTTGATGGGACGCTGTACCTTTGAATCGATTGGAGCAGCCTTACCGGGACGGCGAACAATTGTTCTCAGTCGTGACCCTGGTTATCGGGCCGCCGATTGTGCCGTGGTAACCAACATCGAAGCGGCGTTGCAGCTTGTCAAACCGGGAGAAGAGCTGTTTATTTGTGGTGGAGCTGATATTTATCGGCAGACTTTACCTTTTGTGGAGAAAATTTATCTCACTGAACTGGATATCGAAGTTGCCGGTGATCGCTATTTTCCAGAGATATCGGCAGAAGAGTTTGAAATAATTCAGACGGAACAGGTCAAAGATAAATTGAACTACCGGTTTTCCATTTTACACCGGTATGATGGTAGCCTTTCAGCTTCCTGGCAGCCAGGTCATTGATAGTCCAACAGGCTGCTAGATGAGAATAGAGAGACATGATCAGAATCGATAGAGAGAAAACCGCCAGTTTTGATGTCGATCCACAACGTGGTTTCACCCCGTTATGCCCCGATGAACTTCCGGTTGTCGGTGGTGATCAGATTGCTGATGAGTTAAATGCCCAAGCTGAATTTGCCAGAGTTCGCCTGGTCAGCAAGGATTGCCATCCAGCTGAAGCCCCATGGGTAACACACTCTGTAGATGAAATTATGCAGCCGGTCACAGGGGATTATCCGAATCTGGATATCAAATGGCCACCCCACTGTGTGGTTGGAACAGAAGGGAATCGATTGATTCCAGGGTTGCCGGATGAATCTGCCTACGATCTGGTGGTAGAAAAGGGGCTTGATCCACACATGCACCCTTACGGCGCCTGTTATCAGGATCTTGCTGAAACTATCAGTACCGGAGCTATTGAATGGCTGAAAAAACAGGAAATTGATACAATTATTCTGGGGGGATTGGCAACCGACTATTGTGTCAAAACCACCGGGCTGCAATTATTGCGGGCAGGGTTCCGGCTCATTGTCAACTTGGCGGGATGCTGTGGGATTACTGAGGAAACCAGTCAGCAGGCGATTGAAGAGCTGCGCGGTGCTGCTGCTGAATTTATCAATTCCAGCGAAGAACTGGTTAATAGATGAAAACAAAACCACTGGATCGTTGGTTGATAGAGAGTTTGCTGGACACTGATCTGTATAAGATCACCATGCTGCAAGCATTTTATCATGCTCCGGAATTTCGTACCGTTGATGTCGAATGGAAGTTCGCCTGCCGAGATCGCAATGGCTTCGATCTGGCGATGTTAATTCCCGAAATTTTGCGACAGCTGGAACATGTTTGCCACTTGTCATTTGCTGATGACGAGTTGAACTATTTATCCAAGTTCCCCTTTATCAAGGCAAATTTTATTGAGTTTTTACGGATTTTTCGATTGGATATGCGCTTTGTCGAGTTGCAAGCCAAGGGGAAAGATATTGACCTGCGGTTCCGGGGACCATTGATTCATGTGACCCTGCTGGAAATTTACTCTCTGGCAATTATCAGCGAACTCCATACAATTTTTCATTGTGACGGTATTGATTTGGACACCGCCCGGGAAAAGTTAGCAAAAAAAATAGCCCTGCTGCAATATCAGGAACCTCTGCCTGGATTCTCCTTTGCCGATTTTGGAACCCGGCGCAGAGCCAGCAAAGTGTGGCAGGAGGAAGTTCTCACCACTCTGCAAAAACAATTACCCAATAATTTTTCCGGAACCAGCAATATCCATTTTGCCAGAAAACTCAACCTGATGCCCATCGGCACTATGGCGCATGAGTGGTTTCAAGTCTGGCAGGCGATTACCCGTTTAGCTGATGCACAAAAAGCGGCACTGGAAGGGTGGGTGCGAGAGTATCGGGGGCGGTTGGGAATTGCCCTGACCGATTGTTACTCAATGGACTCTTTTGTTCGTGATTTTTCCGATCCCTATTTTGGTAAACTCTATGATGGGCTGCGCCATGACAGTGGCTCCCCTTTTGACTGGGGTGAAAAGGCAATTGCCATGTATCAGCAGATGGGGATCGATCCGGTGGCGAAAACTCTGGTTTTCAGTGACGCTCTGACTTTTCAGCGGATGCTTGAAATTTATCATTACTTCAAAGGGCGGACCAGAGTCTCCTTTGGCATCGGAACCAATCTGACCAACGATGTTGGTAATCAATCTCTTGATATGGTCATCAAGCTGGTCGCGGCCAATGGAAGACCGGTGGCGAAAATTTCTGATGAACCGGGGAAAAGTATGTGTGAAGATCCGGAGTATCTACGCTATCTGGCATCTGTTTACGAAATTAACCAGAATTGATTCCAGAGAGAGAGGTTCTCAGCTGTTAGTTATTGTAAAAATTAAAGACTTTAATGCTGGTTAGCATATTTCTGATGAGGTGGAATTCTTAAGTGAAACAATATGATGTCATTGTTATTGGTGGGGGCCCTGCGGGAATCTTCGCGGCGGGATTTGCGGCCGGTCAAGGCGCATCGGTTCTGCTACTGG
>JAUVCS010000276.1 GCA_030590745.1 Desulfuromusa sp. | reverse complement strand
GGTGGTGCCTTCAGTGGCAAGGATCCGTCAAAGGTTGATCGGAGTGCCTCCTATATGGCGCGTTATGTTGCAAAAAACATTGTCGCAGCAGGATTGGCGCGTAAATGTGAGGTTCAGCTGGCCTATGCAATTGGTGTTGCTGAACCCGTTTCGGTGATGATCAACAGCTTTGGTACTGGTAAAATACCATCAAACCAGATCGCCAAAATTGTTCGGGATGAATTTGATATGCGTCCCGCAGCAATTATTCAACAGCTTGATCTGCTCAGACCGATTTACCGTAAAACTGCGGCCTATGGGCACTTTGGCAGAGAACTGCCTGAATTTACCTGGGAATTTACAGATCGGGTCGGTTCCCTTCGGTCTCGTGCTGGACTGAAATAGTCTTTTTTCCAGGAGAGCGTAGAAAGGGTAAGTTCTCTGGACTTGCCCTTTTTTTCTTTACTGAGGTTTAATCGCGAAAGCGTTTAAGTAATTCCTGATACTGATCAATGCGGCGGTCACGGAAAAATGGCCAGATTTGCCGAACTTGTTCACTATGATTGAGATCAATATCGACACATAAAAGTTCCTCTTTCTTTGCACTTGCCTGACCGAGGAGTTCTCCCTGACAGCCGGCAACAAAACTGCTTCCCCAGAAGTCTATTCCGGTGGTTGCCTGGCTTGGATCAGCCTCAAAACCAATCCGATTGACAGTCACGACCGGGATGCCATTGGCAACGGCGTGCCCTTGTTGCACCGTCATCCACGCCGCTAACTGGCGTTGCTGTTCTGTTGGCTTGTCGTTCGGGTCATAGCCAATTGCGGACGGGTAAATCAACATTTCCGCACCTGCCAGAGCCATCAGTCGGGCTGCTTCTGGGTACCATTGATCCCAGCAGATCAGGATTCCTAATTTTCCGACGGATGTGTTTATCGGATTAAAGCCCAGGTCACCGGGGGTAAAATAAAACTTTTCATAGTAGCCTGGGTCGTCAGGGATATGCATCTTTCGATAGGTTCCCGCGATGCTGCCGTCCTTTTCTAAAACGACAGCGGTGTTGTGATAGAGTCCTGCCGCACGTTTTTCAAACAATGAGATCACCAGAACAATCCCCAACTTTTTTGTCAGTTCTGCGAACTTTTTGGTTATTTCTCCGGGGATCTTTTCTGCCAGATTAAAATGGCTGCGATCTTCTGTTTGACAGAAATAAAGACTACTGTGTAGCTCCGGTAAAATAATCAGTTCAGCTCCCTGGTCTGCCGCATGACAGATTTGCTGATAATTCTTTTCCAGGTTTTCTTCTCGATTTTCAAGATAGCTTTGTTGTACCAGTCCAACCTTCAAGGATTTCATTGCAGGACTCCCTGTGGCAGTTGCATGGTAATACAGTGGAGAGAACCATGTTGTTTGAGTAATGGCCGACAATCAATACCAATAATTTCACGCTCCGGGAATGTTCTGCCAAGTATTTTTATCGCCCGGGCATCGGCTGGATCATTATAGGTTGGAACCATGATTGCGTTGTTGATAATCAGAAAATTTGCGTAAGAGGCCGGTAGCCGATCAGCTCCGTCATAACAGGCTTGAGGCATGGGAAGGGGGATGAGTCGAAAGGGTTGTCCGTTTTCTGTTTTGAATTGTTTGAGTTGCCCTTCCATTTTTTTCAGCGCAGGATAGTGTTCATCTTGATCATCATCACAGTGGACATAGAGAATTGTATTGTTCGGACCCAACCGGGCCAGGGTGTCAATATGTGAATCGGTATCATCTCCGGCCAGCCAGCCATGATCAAGCCAGAGGAAATGACTGCATCCAAGTAGTTCCGAA
>JAUVCS010000148.1 GCA_030590745.1 Desulfuromusa sp. | reverse complement strand
TATCAGGGATGGATCTGGAGCACTGGCCTAAGTAGAATTGGAAGAAAAGCTCAACAAAAAAGCCGATCCAAATCTGGATCGGCTTTTTTATTAATTTTTAAAAGTGTATTTAAAGCTTAACTGAAACGCTTCATCGCACGTTGTTTTTTACGTAAACGACGCTGGGCTTCTTTCTCTTTACGTTTCCGCTTAATACTTGGCTTTTCGTAAAACTTACGTTGTTTCATTTCACGGAACAGCCCTTCTTGCTGCAGCTTACGCTTCAGAACTTTAATCGCTTTTTCGACGTTACCATCAATAACAGTGATTTCCACTGATAATCACCCCGCTTTCCTTACTATCTTTGCGGAGGATTCTCCACAAGAGCTGGAACATATACCTGCTGATTCAGGGGAAGTCAAGACTTTTCCAGCAGGGCAACCTGGATTCCACCATTGGTAAAACGGAGCAAAGGTGAAAATGGAATTGCAGCAGATTTAATCAGCTCAGATTCTGGACAGATAACCGCCCCCCGCCACGCGGGAAAGGTTGTTCCGTACACGCGACCAAGATCATGATACAAAGATTTTAAACTGGCATTTTTACCAAGTCGCTCGCCATAGGGGGGATTACAGATCATCAGACCATCTGGAAATTGGGGTTGCAGTTGCTGCATATCGCCACAGGAAAGCTGAATCAAATCAGCCAGACCAAGCCTTTCCAAATTTTTTTGTGCGGCAGCAATCGCCTTGGGATTATTATCGACCGCCAGAATCGGTGCAGAAAGTGTCGACTTCTCTCCCCGCTGCGCCTCAATTAACAGTTGCCGCCACAATCCCGGACGATATTTTGGCCAGTCCATAAAAGCAAAGGTTCGCTCCTTTCCCGGAGCACGGTGCAGTGCAATCAATGCTGCTTCGATAGCAAAGGTTCCGGAACCGGTCATAACATCCAACAACGGAGCTGAACCATCATAATCGCATGCCAGCAAACATCCGGCAGCCAGGGTTTCACGCAAAGGTGCCGCAACTTTAGCCTGTCGGTAACCCCGTCGATGCAGATGTTCACCGGAGCTGTCGATTGAAACCTGACAGCGATTATCATCCATGCGGAGAAAAATTTTCTGCACTGCCCCCTGTTCTCCCTTTTGATCACCCAGAGATTTTGAGATAGCAGCTTGACAAACCTCCGCAATGCGACCGGTATGGATCAAGCGGGAAGCCCGGCTTGTTGCCTTGATCTCACAAACGGTTCCAGCCTTGATAAAACGGCCCCAGGGCAATTTTGACAAACGTTGGAACAAAGTCGGGAAATCACGTGCCGCAACATTTCCCAAACGAACTAAAATTCGCGCACCACTGCGCAGCCATAAATTAGCTGAATAAAGCTCTTTCAACCCCCCTTCAAACTCGATACCACCACGAGTAGTGTCTGTTGGTTTAATTCCAAGAGCAACAAGCTCCCCTGCGCAAATATTTTCAAAACCTGGTGCGGTTACAACAAAATAGTTATCTTTCTGTTTCTGCATCAGTGCCTCCAGCAGAGAAAATAAAAACTTAACTGATTTATATATTTAACTTTTTTATCCAATAAAGATTAATTTTCACAATGTCTGATTATTAGTTTGTTCTTATCTCTGAAAAGGGGTAGAATACTAGATCTATCAATAACACCAAATGGAATTAATGGCATGAACTATCAACGTTATTTTAAACCGGGACAACAGCTGCTTCTTAAAGCACTCCATGACCCAGAACAAAATAGCTATACTGAGCTGATGAGCGTATTTATTGTTTCTCTGGAAGGAGATTTTTTACTGCTCTCCCTCCCCTATGGTGCAGATGCAGTTAACCAATATCCCTTCAACGAAGGGCTGTCATTTGAAATCACCACTGAAGCAATGGGCTTAGGAATTCGGACCACCGGAAGTTTTCAGAGGAAATTTGATGGAAATCAGTTCACCTTACGACTCGATTCTGATCTACAGATGTTCCAACGCCGGTTCTCTCCACGTTATGATTGCAAACTGGGAATTCGTTTCAGTCGTGCCGCAAAAACCCTACAAACAATGCGGGAGGTGTGGGAAAAGAACATTGAAGTTCTCCATAGCCCTGAAGCACCTCTTATCTTTGATGGTTTCAAATCGAGTCAGGTCAATATCAGTTCTGGTGGAATCCGGTTTTCCATAAAACCACCGGGAGATCAGGGAGAACTCTGTCTCCTCCTTATCAATCTGGAAGATAGAAAACCTCCGGTTTGTACTATTGCGGAAGTTGTCTGGAGCTGCGTACAGGACGAATCCACAGTCACTGTTGGAACCCGTTTTATCAAAATTTTGAGTGAAGATCAGCAGCGAATTGACAATTATATTGATAAAGCAATGCAGACCGAACCAGCAACAGGCTGAACACCACCCAACCTATCGAAAAGAATTCGTCGGACATTATTACTACCTTCACCATCTCTAAGCTGATACTATTTGCACCGAATTCTAAAAACCTTAATTATGACCCGGAAACGGTGAAGGAGTTATCTATGGGCTTTCTGTCCACATCTGCCAGTGTTGGCTATTTTCAAGTGATCGGTTCACTTGATTCCCAGGAAAAATATCAAGATTTACCGGAAAAACTGGCAGCAGAGGGGTTCCGTTCCATTGAACAGTCTGCCGATGAACTATCAACCGGATGGGTTCAGCTGGATGACTATGATTGCAGTGATTTCACCGCGCCGGACAGCTGTTGGCGCGACCATTATCTGTGCTTCAGCTTGCGCCAGGATCGCCGGCGGATTCCTGCAGTGCTACTGAAACGCCAAGTCATTAAACTCTGCGACAAGTTTCTGGCTGAGCAACCAACCATGAGATTCGTCCCCAAGGGAGAAAAAGAGCAGATTCGTGATCAGGCGCGCAGTTCACTTTTAGCCCGCACCTTGCCGACCCCCTCTTTTAATGATGTAATCTGGGATACAGATCGACAACTGCTGCGCTTCTGCTCCCTTGGTCAAAGTACGATTGACAGTTTTCAGGGGTTATTTCATCAGACCTTCCCCGGCTTGCGGCTCCAACTGTTCCACCCATTGGCACGAGCAACACAGATTCTTCCAGAAACATCACGGGAAGAATTGCAGAGAATCAATAAAGCACAAACGGAGAATATCCTGGAACAGATTGAAGCCAACCGCTGGCTGGGAGTTGATTTTCTCCAATGGCTATTCTATCGCACCCTCAATTCAGATTCCCGCTATCAGGTCTCAACCCCCGGACCGCTGCTTGAGAAACAACCTTTTACCGCTTTTCTTGACAACCGCCTGGTTCTTGTTGGTGGTGGTCAGGAGGGGATACAAAAGATTGTTGTTGCCGGGCCACAGGATCATTATCTGGAAGTTCGCGCGGCACTACGACAGGGAAAACAGATTGAAGAAGCAACAATTCATCTACAACAGAGTGAAGATGATGCTTGGAAGCTGACCTTAAAGGGAGATCGTTTTCAATTTGGCAGTTACCGTACCCCAATGATCAGCCCGGAAAAAGATCCCCATGATGACCCCCACGCTGAGGCTGCAGCCGCTTTTTTTACCAAACTTGCGGCCGTTGAAGAAGGGGAACAGATGTTTGACAGTTTACTGAAAACTTTTCTGGAGTTACGTTTAGGCGAACAATGGTCAAAAGAACAGGCAGCGATCCTGCAGTGGCTGGAGACATAGAAAAATGGGTTGAGAATCTGTGCGTACCTGCTATAAATTGAGTATAGCTCTTTATCCGGGAATGCTATGAAATTTCGTACCAAACTACTGATTCTATTACTGACGATCACGCTCGTGCCGCTGGGGCTGAGTTTTCTTTCCCAACGCACCTCAATGCTCCATTTTGGCAAGAGACTCGCCAGTGATACCCATACCCAATTGAATAACAGTGCAACAACTCTGCTCCATTCTTTAGTCGATGATTTTTCTCGAATCCTTAATCGGGAT
>JAUVCS010000248.1 GCA_030590745.1 Desulfuromusa sp. | reverse complement strand
ACCATTGACCCGAAGCAGCAAAAACCTGAAGGTCCTTTTGGCGATCACCTGGGCTACTACAGTCTGGCTCATGACTTTCCACTGATTAAAGTTGACCGAGTCTACCATCGCCCGGATCCCATCTGGCCTTTCACCTCAGTTGGTCGCCCACCACAGGAAGATACCAGTTTTGGAAACTTTATCCATGAACTGACAGGAGCACTGATCCCCGAGGTTCTCCCTGGGATAAAAGCGGTTCATGCTGTTGATGCTGCGGGAGTTCACCCGCTGCTGCTCGCCATCGGCAGTGAACGCTACACCCCCTACAACAAACCCGATCGGCCACAGGAACTGTTGACTCAAGCCAATGCCATACTGGGGCAAGGACAGTTATCTCTGGCAAAGTATCTATTAATTACTAACGAAAGTGACAATCCACAGCTTGATATCAACAACATTCCAGATTTTTTCCAACACCTGCTGGAGAGAGTCAACTGGCAACAAGATCTGCACTTTCAGACGGCAACAACAATTGATACTCTCGATTACAGCGGTCACGGCCTGAATCAGGGCTCAAAAGTCGTTATCGCTGCCGTTGGAGAGAAACGGCGCGACCTGCCAACAGAGATTCCTGAAAACTTAACCTTGCCGCGCGGCTTTAAAAAACCAGCTGTTGCCCTCCCGGGCATTCTCCTGATAGAGGGGCCGGCCTGTCGTGATTATCGACCGGGTGAAGACTTGAACCTGTTACGCTTCTGCAAAAAAATGACGACAGATGACCCGATCAACAACTTCCCTTTGATCCTGATCGTTGATGACAGTGAATTCTGTGCCGCAACTCTGAACAACTGGCTCTGGGTTTGTTTTACCCGTTCGAATCCTGCTGCAGATATATATGGGATTGGTAGTTTTTCAATAGCTAAGCACTGGGGGTGTGCAGGATCGCTATTGATTGATGCCAGGATTAAACCACAACATGCTCCACCCCTCATTGATGATCCAGAAATTGAGAAGCAAGTTGATCAATTGGCCATTCCCGGCGGGCCACTGCACGGAATTATTTGAATAGACAACCTTGTGACTTTTGTCAACAGGCTGCTAGCAGTCTGTCGGACTAACTGGGCTGAAGCGAAAATTGGGTTGTTTGAGATCAGATTTTGGCTCATTTGAGAGTAATAGCCATAGCTATTGGTCGAAAAGGAGCTGAAATATGAGCCAAACAGACGAATTTGCAGCCAGTTCATCGATAGTCCGACAGGCTGCTAACGCCGACAAATGAGAAACACCCCCGCCAGGAGGAGTGCCACGCCACAAATACGCTTCAAGTCAATGGAGATCCCACGCATTCCAAATAAACCGTAGTGATCCATCACCAACCCGGCAGCTAATTGGGAGACTATGGTGAGAGCCAGTACCGCTGTGGTCCCGATACGAGGCACCCCCACAATGGTCATGGCAACAAAAAAAGCTCCAAACAGGCCACCGGATAATTGCCACCAGTCGGCATCGGGAATACGGCGAAAACTCCCCTGTCCACTCGAGAGGGAAACCAACAGCAGAACCAGGGTTCCCACGGCGAAAGAAACAGTTGCGGCTTGAAGAAAACCGGTCTTTTCTGCTAACCGGGCATTAATAGAAGGTTGCAGTGCCACAGCAACACCACCAATTGCCATGAGAATCATAAGAACGATATTTGACATTATTTTATCTTTTCACTCTGTTTTTGACACTCAAGGCAGAAAGGAGATTCAGGTCGTACCTGCAAGCGGGGGTAACCAATTGGCTCTTCACAGCGGCGACATTCACCGTACCGCTCCAATTTAAGCGCAATCAGGGCTGCCTCGACAAGCACCAAACGTTGTTGATGTCCAACACGATTAGCTTTAGCCATAGCCTGTTGCTGTAAGGCATCCATTCTGGATAATCTCCCGATGGGTTGATCCAGATCGACCGTTTGGCTACTGGGGGCAGATTCTATCAGTAATAGATTCAGTTCATCCCTTAGAGCCAATAAGTTGTGATGAAGTTCTTTCTGCTGGCCGGCAGTCAATTCCTCCATCAATGGGTACGTTGTCGAACCAGTTTCGCTACAACCTTGAATCCATCGGTTCCGGCAACTTTAACCAGCTGGAAAAGAGCCGTTTCAGTGGTTGTAATCACTGCACCTGCACGAGCCGCAGTACTGACCGCATTCTCATAATCACTCTTAAAGCGAGAGCTGATTGCATCCCCGACAAGATGGACAACATAACCTCGATCCAATAGATCGATAACCGTCTGCAAAACACAAACATGGCTTTCCATACCAACAATCAATACCTGTTTGGCGCCAGTTTTTTCCAGGGCAGCCAGAAAGTTTTCATCACCACAACAACTGAAAGCCATTTTTTCAATACACTGTTGCTTTGTTGCTCCAGCTAATTCGGTAACCGTATGACCTAGCCCCTTAGAGTACTGCTCTGTCGCAATGATTGGCAGTCCGAGCCCGGTGAAACCCTCTATCAATAATCTTGCATTGCGAATCAACTGATCAAACAG
>JAUVCS010000158.1 GCA_030590745.1 Desulfuromusa sp. | reverse complement strand
TTGACCCTTTTCACAATCGCAGCATGAAGTGCCCTGCCGAGATAATCCTCCAGCCCGGTTTGGCGAATCCGGTTGCTCCAGAATTCAGTCGGGATACCATGTTGCTCGGCTGAAAGTTGAATGCTGATCCGTGATGGTAGTGCGAAAGGGTCGCCCTGGACGTGATCGATGGTGAGTTGAAATGTGCCAAAGTTATAACTGCCCTGCAATTGTTTGTAGGCTTTATAGCCACGGCCATCAAGATGTTGCAACAGAGTACGCAGCTTTTCCATATCAACTTTCCCGGGTTCTGTCATGCGTAGAATGTTGCAAAATTGCGCCGGAATTTTGGGTGTCAACAAGGGTGAGCTGTTGATTCTGCAGAAGGGGCTGCTTCGACATGACACTCCTTAAAATAAAAAGGTGGTGTTTATGGAAAAGTGCCTGTTCAGGATATATTACATTTAAAATCAATTGAACAAGTTATTGAATATTGTTGTTAAGAGCAATTCTCTCAGGAGAAGAAGCGTCTGCAGTTAGAACTATGCAAATTTTCGTTTTCTGTGCTACTCATGAGAGATACTAAATAAATCTTAACGGTAAAATTCCCTCCCCGTCAGGTTTTATACCTATGTCGCAGAAACGCATCAAACTGATCAGAATGTTTCAACTTATTACCATTACTGCGCTGATTTCTCTGGCGCTGATTATCATGTTCCTGCACATTTCAACCCGTTCCAGGGAGTTTGATCAACGTGTCGAGACCATGCGTAGTGATTATGTGGCACAACAGGAAGCACTGATAAAGCGTGAAGTAGAGCGGGTTGTTGAAATGATTAACGAGCAACGTTCACGTAGTGAACAAATGACCAAAAACACGGTTAAGCAACGGGTTTATGAGGCCTCTGCAATTGTTAATAATATCTATCAGCAGAACAAAACTACCAAGTCAAAAAGTGAAATTCAGCAACTGATTCTGGATGCGTTAAGAACGCTCCGGTTTGAGCAAGGAGCTGGGTACTATTTTATTACCCGACTGGATGGGATCGAGATCCTATTTGCAGACAAGCCAGAGCTGGAAGGGATGAATCTACTGAATGTTCAGGATTCAAATGGCAAGCATGTCGTCAAAGATATGATTCAGATTGCCAGACAATCGGGAGAAGGTTTCTATGAATATCATTGGTCGAAACCAGCAGTTATAGGCAAAGATCACAAAAAAATTTCCTATGTCAAACTGTTTGAACCATTTGACTGGTTTATTGGGACTGGTTTGTATGTAGAAGATATGGAAGCTCAGATCGAAGCAGATTTACTTGCAATGATCAGCAAGATCCGTTTTGGAAAAGACGGATATATTTTTATTAACGGATTAAACGGCGATGCCTTAGTTGCAAATGGAAAGCTTATTTCAGGCAACCAAAAGCTCTGGGAAATTTTTGCCAAAAACCCGGACAAAACCAGGGCTCTCTTCGCTCAAGAGTATGATGCTGCTTTAAAGCCAGATGGAGATTACATTTATTATTCGATACGTAAGCTGACCGAGCCCGATAAGGAGTTCACGAAGACTTCCTTTATTTATGGCATCCCTGAGCTGCAATGGCTGGTTGGTGCCGGTGTTTATCTTGATAATATTGAAGTCAATATTGCTGCTCTTCAGATTGAACTGGAACAACAACAGCGATCTGAGATCCAGAGAACCATTTTAGCCACCGTGGCTATTATTCTTTTTATCCTATTGTTATTTCAATTGGTGAGTGGTCGGTTGAAAAAAGATTTAGCTTCGTTCGTCAGTTTTTTTGATCGAGTGGCGGACAATAATAAAGAAATAGATCGAGACCAGGTGCGTTTTGAAGAATTTTACCGGATGGCTGGCAACGCCAACACAATGTTGCACGATAACAGTGTGACGCAGGAGAAATTACGCTTAAGTGAGGAAAAGTATAGGGTATTTTTTGAAAATTCAGCGAATGCGATGTTGATGATTCGCGCTGGTAAGTTTGTTGATTGCAACCGGGCAGCGCTCACCCTGCTTGATTATAAAAATAAAGAGGATTTTCTTGGTCTCCAGCCCGATGCCCTATCTCCCGAACTGCAGTCGGACGGTCAGACATCATCCATAAAAGCAAGCAAGATGATACAAATTGCCATGACCAGGGGTTCTCATCATTTCGAATGGAACCATTGTCGAAAAAATGGAGAAATTATCCCTGTCGAAGTTTCTCTGACGGCGGTTCCCGTTGATGGTGAAGTGTTGTTGCACGTTGTCTGGTGGGATATCTCGCAACGAAAACAGGCGGAAAGAGGGTTGAAAGAGAGTGAGGAGCGTTTCAGAGATATGGCCGATATGTTGCCGGAAGCGGTCTTTGAAACCGATCTGGAACTAAAAGTAACCTATGCTAATCAAAAAGCTTATAGCCTGTTTGACTTCACCAATAAAGATTTAATCCGGGGTGTCAACATCCATACCCAGATTGTTCCAGAGGAGAGACAAAAAGCACAAAATAATATTACTCGACGTCTACGAGGTGAGAAGTTGGGGCTGGTTGAGTATTGTGCATTGAAAAAAGATGGCTCATCTGTCCCGATTCTCATCCACATGGATCCGATAGAAAAAAATCAGGAGATCGTGGGGTTCCGCGGAATCCTGGTGGATATCACTAAGCAAAAGCGAGTAGAAGAGGAGATCCTGAAATTACGCAAGCTGGAATCGGTTGGCATCCTAGCTGGTGGCATTGCTCATGACTTCAACAATCTGCTTTCCGGGCTGTTCGGTAATATCGAACTGGCAAAAAGATTTCTGTCTGAGGAGCATAAAGCTTATAAATGTCTCGTCTCTGCCGGGATATCAATGGATCGCGCTACCGCTTTAACCCAACAATTACTGACCTTTGCCAAAGGTGGGGAGCCGATTAAAGAAACTCTTTCACTTGCTGAGATTATTGATGAAACAGCCAAGTTTTCACTCCACGGCAGTAACGTGAAACTGCAACTCAATATGGCCTCTGATTTACCTCTGGTTGAAGCTGACAAGGGGCAGATGAGCCAGGTTATCAGCAATCTGGTTATCAATGGCAAGCAGGCGATGCCCGATGGTGGCATTATTACCATCAATGCTAAAAAGGTTGAAACCGCCGCTGGTCATCGGCTACAGATTGTCATCCAGGATCAGGGGATTGGTATCGCACCCCAATATCTGGATAGAATTTTCGATCCTTATTTTTCCACCAAACAGCAAGGGAGCGGTCTGGGACTAGCGTCCGTATATTCCATTATCAATAAACATGATGGCACCATCACTGTCACGTCAAAGTTGGGTCAGGGGACAATTTTCACCCTCCTTTTACCCGCCATAGAGGGTATAGAAATTGCGAGTTCATCTGCAAACGAAGCAGAAATAATTGGTCATGCGACTGCTCCTGCTACCCACATTCTGGTACTGGATGATGAAGAACTTGTTCGAAAAATGCTTGGAACCATGCTTGAAGAAATGGGGCACAAGATCGACTATGCTATCGACGGACAGGAAACAATTACTAAATATCAGCAGGCAACCCGGAACAACTCACCTTATGATATTGTGATAACCGACTTAACTATTCCCGGAAATATGGGAGGACAAGAAGCCGCTCAGGAGATACTCAAGCTCAACCCACAAGCAAAAATCATCGTTTCCAGCGGCTATGCAACAGACCCGGTGATGGCACACTATAAAGAACATGGTTTCAGGGGGAGGATTGCAAAACCCTAC
>JAUVCS010000251.1 GCA_030590745.1 Desulfuromusa sp. | reverse complement strand
GGGTAAGAATATGATTGATCGGAGACTCATAGAGATCATCATAAATATTAATAACAGCTCCTCCGGGGTAACCAAAAACGGTATCTACCCCTTCAAGCTTTAAGGATTCGAGTAAAATCTGTGATCCGGTCAATTCCATCTATTCCTCCTCAAATTTCCGCTAGTGCTGAAATTTATTTAAAATCAGTTCGTCCTGCTCATGACTCAAATTGCCGCATTGATTACCAGTTTGCGACAGTTTTGATCCTTGGCTCCGAATTTAACCATAGCACATCATAAATCCAGACAGGGTAACTTGCAAAATAAGTATCATTTATTGTTTATAAAATACAGCAAAGGGCTTAAGCATCCGCTTAAACCCTTTGCTGTATCAAAACATCCCGTTGTTATAAAACGGGGTCAGGCGGTTACTGAATTGATAATTCTTTCCATTTCATCCCTGCCGACAAGTTTCATTTTTTTTATATTATTTTTTTCAAGCTCTTCCTGTGGGGAGAGGTAGCCTTTTTTGTCATACTCAGACAGTTTTTTTTCAAACAGAGTATGTTCCTCGTAAAGCATACGAAAACGGGGGTTAGTCTCGGTAAGATTTTGCAAAAGGGTCTGATCAATGTCCATTGGCACCTCCGAGCATGTAAGTGGGTTAAATCGAGTAAAAGTTCTCTTTAAAGTAACCAAATTGACGCAAAATTGTCAACAATTAACCCTCCCTTTAGCCGGTTTGTTTTTAGATAAAGTCAATTCAGCATCAGAAGGACGAATATAGGTTGGAAGGATTTCCGCAGCATTGTAGAACAATCCCGATTGATACGCCTGCAGAGCCAGCCAGGAAGCTTTTGTTGCATGTAACTGATGAGCTGGAGCAACTGGAAGCAGAGCCCGTTCAGCAAGAATATCCTCAATCATCTGCCGATAGAGAAAAACCCCATCTCCAACCAGAGCAACCTGCCCTGAGAACCGCATCAACAACTGCTCCGGAGTCAAAACTGCTGGACGATCAATTGCAACTGGTCCGGCAGCAGGATGCCAGTCGAAAAGCTGTGTATAGACCTCACTCTTTCTTGCATCAAGAAAAGCACAAATAGGGACCGGGGATAATGGTAAATTCATTGCTACGGCTTGCAGGGATGAGACGGGAACAACCGGTTTATTGAGAACCTGAGCAATCCCCTTGATGGTGGCGATCCCGATACGCAAGCCGGTAAAAGAACCAGGCCCGGTCACGACCGCTAAAAGATCGAGGTCAGCAAGTTGCCAACCGCTCTCTTCAAGCAGAGAATCAATCTGCTTCAATAATTTTTCACTGTGGGTACTGCGAATATTTAACAGAGATTCAGCAACCGGAAACTCTCCCTGACACAGCGAGACACTTCCGCTCAAAGATGAGCTATCGAGGGTCAGGATCTTTGGCTCGTCCAGATTCTCCATTACCCCCATAACCTTATAATATCATTATAGAAAGCTAAAACCATCAACATCAGCAACATCGCCATACCAACTTGTTGGGCCATCTCTCTGACACGGATTGAAACCGGTCGCCGGATAATTAACTCAATGACGTAAAAGAGAATATGACCACCATCCAGAATTGGGATAGGCAACAGATTTAGAATTCCCAACTGAATAGAAATAAAAGCTAAAATTGACAAAATTGCTGACAAATCTGTCTGGGCTGCCTGCCCGGCAATCTGGATAACAGTAATTGGACCACCGATATTTTTTGTCGAAACGCTGCCACTGAACAGCTTCTGCACAAAAACAACGGTTAATTCAATCAACTCCCAGGTTCTGACACTTCCTTCACGGATAGCAGCAAAAAAACCAAACTGTTTTAACTCCGAGTCGTAGGAAGGGGAAATACCAAGCAAAAAACTACCTTCATCACCACTCTGCTGCGGGGTCAAGTCAACAGTCAGGGGTTGCCCAGCACGTTCCAGCTGAATCGAAACGGTCTGGTTGCCAGTTTTCTGCACAATACCCTTCAAATCGTACCAGGAAGAAATTGGATAATTTCCTATTTTCAGGATCAGATCCCCTTCCTGCAATCCAGCTGCAGCAGCTGGCATATCTGGAGCTAATCCACCAATACGCGCTTCCTGCCGGGGGAAAAATCCTAATGCCTGCAGCCCCTGCAAACTGTCATTGTCTGCTGGAACTCTTAACTGCAGCACCTCCCCATCCCGGTCTACCTGAAACAGCAAGTCATCACCGGCCAGAGAAATAAAGCTTTTATTGGTTTCACTCCAACTGCTGACAGTCTGCTGATTCACCGCAGTGATACAGTCACCGGCATGAAAACCAGCAGTGGCCGCATTTGATTCAGAGACGACATAACCGACACAGGTAGATTGCTCCAGGTAGGTTGGCATCTGCACTCCAACCATAAATGAAATCGGCAGAATTAACAGCGGGAGGATCAGGTTCATCACCGGACCGGCCGAAACGATAGCTAATCGTTTTGCAAC
>JAUVCS010000002.1 GCA_030590745.1 Desulfuromusa sp. | reverse complement strand
CCAGTCGATTCCCAGGCAACTAAAAACCTACCCGAGCCACAGATAAATGATGAAAACTTTGAAAAGGCAATGATTAAGTCCTTCGACAGCCAACTCTCCTACAAGCTGTTACAGATGGAAAATTTTATTCAGAAATTTGTTGTCACCATTGACAATCTTCCGAACAAACAGCTACCGAGAGCCCACCTGCCGATTAAAGCTCCCGGTGGTAAATTTCTGGTAGCTGGGACAGCCGAAGCACCGCAAATCAGCAGTAAAAATCATCGGCGCTATAACAAATATGTCACCCTGATTGAATTGATCAACCCAGACTCAGCGGTTAAATTTTATACTTACTTTTATCCGTTATTTCAAACAGCGTACGTACAATTAGGTTATAAAAATGCCTACTTCAATGATCGACTCGTCTACGTCATCAATCATCTGCTGGCGACACCCAACCCTCCAGATCCGATTCAACTTGCTCAACCGGCAGTCCTTTTTACTTACGCAGATCCAAACCTGGAGAATCTTTCTTCCGGACAAAAAATTCTGCTTCGCCTGGGGCAGGAACAAAGGGTAAAAATTCACAATATTTTGGGAATCTATCGAGACAAGTTAATAAGCTTACAACCATGAAAGCAGAAGAGGCTCAACCGGGTTAAGTTGGGCCTCTTCTATTCGGAACAAAAAATCAACCAGCTAACTTCTCCGCTCTGATCCCATGTAGCTACCACGCAGGGTACTTCTTATTGGATCCTTGCCTACGATGACCCACCCGGCAGAACGTTCAAATTGATCGATTTCACTCATCATAATCAATTCGTTAAGATTCTGTGATGGGACCAGGTCGATACGACCATCTTTATAACGGACACGAATCAGCATAATTTTCTCCAGAAAATTTCTTAACTCAAATTCAATCCAACAAAGAATCAATAGCGTCAAAATCAAAGCGTTTTTCAGCCAATTCCGTTATCAAGCGAATTTTATGGGTATCCTCAGCAGTCAGTTTCGAAACGTCATCTTTTATAATTTCAAAAACCTTGGATGATGTCCGCCCGGCCCGCATGTATGGGACATGACTGCTATCAATAATTTTTTGGGTGATATGACTTATCGGTCCTTTTCCCGGGATGATAATTCCGGCAATTTTTCCTCTATATTCTTCCAGTTGATAGAGGTTGGAGATTGTCACCAATAGCTCATCTCGACTGCTATTAATAATAAGCAACGTGGATTCTTTCAGCAATTCGGCAACCCGCTGAGCTGAAGCTGCACCGATTTGGACATCATGAACTATACGCTGTCCCTGGTCTTCAGTTGCATATAATTCGATATCCAGCACGTCGGCAATCCGCCGGAGGGTTGGGTTTGCCAGGATGGGATGATAATTAAATCCGCCGATAACCTGAATACCCTCATCGACAAAAGCCATATTCAGATATTTTAACGTCTGTTGCCGCTTTTCCGGAATAATTTTATTCACCAGAATGGCTTTAACCACAGCCTGTTCTTTTTGGAATAACGCCAGATTCATCTGTGCGGAGTCAACAACATTTCCTAAACCGCCACCTGTCACCATCAATACAGTTGCCTGGGTTTCTCTGGCTATCCGGGCATTATTACAACCAAACAGGGTCCCCACCCCGGTATGCCCAGCACCTTCAATAATCAAAAAATCATTTTTTGCATCTAACTCTGCAATTGCATCCAACATCTGCTGAGAAATTTTATCCCGGTTCAGAACGCCATCCATAATTCTGCGAGTATCACCGGGCTGCAGAACAAATGGGGACATCAGTGACAAATCATCAAGAAGATTAAAATTACGGGCAATAACTACGGCATCTTTATCGGCAAGCTGACCATTGAATTCGATCGGTTTAGGACCAATTGGTTTAATAAATCCAACCCTGGAATACTTCTTTTTTGCCATATGCATCAGCGAGAGACTGGTTGTCGTTTTACCGCTGTTCATCCCTGTTGCTGCAATAAAAATCTTCCGTGCCATAATCCCTCTCCTGCTCAGCTACCTGCCAACAGCACTGGAATCGTTTCGAAAGTTTCCCCATTTTTCCGCCGTTCTACATAAGTGTAAAGCTGCTCAAACTCATCCTGCAACAGAGCAATAATCGCCGGGATATTTTTTATATCGACAACCACCGGTTGATACTTTGTCTGCTTGGCAATCTTAATAAAATTAGGGCTTTTCTGCTGTGCAACAAAAATATCAACATCTTTAAGCAGTGCTATAATGGATTTCATCTTATCTGATTGGGCATGCTCCATATCTCTTGCGGCATTGACTCTTTCGCCGATAAAGAGGCTTACGGAAGAATCAACCAGATCGTAACAATAAAATCTTTTGGTATCGCCCAGATGGGTCATGGCCATGGTTTCCCCATCATCTGAGCCAATACAAATTCTGAATTTTCGCATAATATTACCTAACTTGCTGTTGCTTTCTGGTTTTGTGAGGGTAAACCCTGCTTCACTTTTTCAATAATTCCCGGAGCATCAAGTCCCAGTTGCCGACGCAATTCCGTCTGAGTTCCCTGACCAACAAAATGATCGGGTATCCCCATTCGCATCACCGGAACAGCCAGCCCCATATCATTCAACAGTTCAAGAACTGCAGCACCAAAACCCCCTTGAAGTGAATTTTCTTCAGCAGTTATGACAAAAGGAGCTTTTTCTGCCTGCGATAAGATTAAATCAACATCTAAAGGTTTGACAAAACGGGCATCGACAACTGAGACTTCAATCCCCTGTTCGGAAAGTTGATCTGCCGCAATCAGTGCCTGATTAACCAGATCGCCCACCGCAATTATCAAACCATCGGTCCCTTCACGCAGCAACTCTCCACGACCAATCTCCAGAGGTTCAATTTGCTCTGGTAGTGGCAAGCCAATGCCATTACCGCGGGGATAACGATAGGCAAAGGGGCCTTCGAATAAACTTGCTGCCAGCATAATCCGTTGCAGTTCCTGTTCATTACGGGGGACTGCAAATGTCAAGTTAGGGATATGACGCAAGAAGGAAAGATCAAATACACCATGATGAGTTGGTCCGTCCGCACCGACCAATCCACCTCGATCCAGAGCAAAAGTGACGGGAAGATTTTGCAGGCAGACATCATGAACAACCTGATCATAAGCACGTTGCATAAAAGTAGAATAAATCGTTACCACCGGATGCAGCCCCCGACAGGCCAAGCCTGCGGCAAAAGTGACCGCATGCTGTTCTGCAATTCCCACATCAAAAAAACGTTCAGGAAAGGTTTCGGAATATTTCTTCAGACCAGGTCCCTCTGCCATAGCAGCAGTAATGGCAACAATTTTTTCATCGTTACGGGCAAGCTTAATCAAAGTATCACCAAATACTTTTGTATAAGAGACAGCGCCACTGTTCTTACCGGCCTTAACCTCTCCGGTTTCAGAGTTGAATGGTCCAATCCCGTGAAACTTTGCCTGATTCTCTTCTGCAGGACCGTAACCCTTCCCTTTTGTAGTCAGAATATGCAGCAGTACCGGCCCTTCAATCTGCGCAACGTTGTGTAAAGTTTTCGTCATCTCATCGATATTGTGTCCATCAATCGGACCAAAATAATCAAAACCAAACCCTTCAAATAACATCCCCGGAGTCATAAAGCTCTTCAACGACTCCTCTGCACGCTTGGCCAGATTAACCAGATCACGACCGATACCGGGAACATAGTTGAGAAGGACTTCAGTCTCTTTTTTAAAACGGATAAAGGTCTCTGATGTCATTTTACGACTCATAAATGAAGAGAGCGCTCCGACATTTGATGAAATCGACATCTCATTATCATTCAGGATAACCACCAGTTTCTGTTTCAGATCTCCCGCGTGATTGAGCGCCTCAAAAGCCATACCAGCAGTGAGGGAACCATCCCCGATCACCGCAATCACCTTATTGTCGCCGCCGCAGATATCTCTTCCGGCAGCCATACCTAATGCCGCAGAAATAGAGGTGCTGGAATGACCAACACCAAAACAATCATGCTCACTTTCATTCTGCTTGGGAAATCCACTGATACCGTTTAATTGACGCAGAGTTGAAAATTGCTCTTTCCGTCCGGTCAGAAGTTTATGCGCATAAGCTTGATGACCGACATCCCAGACAATATTGTCCTCGGGCGAATCAAAAACCCGATGTAATGCAATTGTCAGTTCAACAACTCCAAGCGAACTGCCCAGATGTCCACCGTTGGTTGAGACCGTCACAATCAGCTGTTCACGCAATTCAGCAGCCAACTGCGTCAACTGACTTTTCTCAAGTTTTTTCACGTCCGCAGGTGACTCAATCTGCGCTAAAAGTGTTTCCATTTATCTTCCTTGGGTCAATAGAGCTGTTGCAAAATCAAGCATCATCACGAAGGACGATCTATAATATAATTAGCAATTTCCCGCAATGGTTGTGCTGAAACAGAAAAAATATCCAGTGCTGAGAGAGCCCGTTTCCGCAATTCATCAGCATGCTGTCGTGCCCCGGTCAGCCCCAGCAAAGCCGGATAGGTTGCCTTACCACGTTGCTGATCACTACCGACATCTTTCCCCAACTGGGACTGATCAGCCACAATATCAAGGATATCATCGGCAACCTGAAATGCTAATCCGGCAGCTGCACCATAGCGACAGAGGGCTCGGCGCTGCTCGACAGAAGCCCCTCCCAATAAAGCACCAACTTCCACTGCCGCCAGAATTAAAGCCCCGGTTTTATGGGTATGGATATATTCCAGGGTGGGGAGATCTATAGGAGTTTTCTCTGCCTCCATATCAACAACCTGACCTCCGACCATACCACGAGAACCACTGCTTTTTGCTATAATATTGATAGCTTCACGGGCTTTCTCAACCGGGACATCCCCCCATACATCCTTATTTGAGAGGAGGATAAAAGCCTCAGTCAACAAGCCGTCACCAGCTAAAATTGCGGTTGCTTCCCCATAAACTTTATGATTTGTCAGATTTCCACGCCGAAAGTCGTCATCATCCATAGCGGGAAGATCATCATGGATCAGTGAATAGCTATGAACCATCTCAATGGCGCAAGCAGCTGGCAACAGGTTTTTTATCTCCCCACCAACAGCTTCACAGGCCGCCAACATCAAAATGGGTCGAATCCTTTTTCCCCCGGCAAAAACGGAATAGCGAATCGCCTCATGTAAACGGCTGGGAAGCGTTTCAGTCCCAGGAAGATAACGATCCAGCGCTGAATCAACCAGCCGAACCCGTTCTTTCAAATAGGGTTGTAACTGCCAGCTTTTATTCGGCATCAAAAGGTTCCCGCTGCAGAGTTCCATCCTCTTGCTCAAGTAATTGTTCGACCTGAAGTTCAACCTTATGCAATGATTTACGGCAGCTCTCTGCCTGTTTCACTCCCGCGGAAAAAACTTTTAACGCCTGATCCAGGGTCAAATTTCCTGATTCAAGTTGATCGACTGCTTCTTCAAGTTTTTGCAGCGATCCTTCAAAATTTATTTTTGTTGCCATAATTGGTTATCCATAGCAGAGCTCAGGTTATTTTTTGATTATCAACAGCAGGCCTGTACTTCGTCAAGTGCTTAAACGGTTATTTTCTCCCTTTTGCGGCGATTTTTGTCACTATTGCTGCCACCTCTCCATCAGCAAGCTGGATCTGTAATTGATCTTCCCGGCGCAACTGCTCTGCAGCATGAACGACATCCCCGGTTTGTTGCTGTTTAACAATTGCATAACCACGGGATAACACTGCCAGAGGGGATAAAGTTTGAAGTTGGCCAAGCAGCAGTGCCATTTGATGCTGCTGTTCAGCGAGGAGTTCATTCATCCCCTGATGCAAACGTAAGGATAACTGCTGTAACTGCAGCCGTTGGAATTTAACCAATTCAGCCGGAGCCTTTAATCTCTTTTCCAACCCATGGAGAGAACTGGAGAGCAACAGCAGGCGAGAACGCATTTGTGCTGCTAGGCGCAGTATCAACTGATCCAGATGCCGTTCCAGCTCAAGCCGATTTTTCACCACCAGTTCCGCCGCCGCACTCGGTGTTGCTGCCCGCAAATCGGCAACCAGATCAGCGATAGAGAAGTCAATTTCATGGCCGACAGCTGAAATTACCGGAATTTTTGAGGAGGCTATAGCTCTGGCAACAATTTCTTCATTAAATGCCCAAAGGTCTTCTCTTGACCCTCCACCTCGCCCGACAATAAGAACATCAGCAGTTGCTTCACGGTTAAGGTCAGCAATTGCAGAAGCGATTTCAGCAGCAGCGCCCTCACCTTGTACCCGCACTGACCGAAGAACGACCTGCAACCCGGCGGAACGACGCTTTAAAACATTGAGAATATCATGGATAGCCGCCCCTGAGGACGAAGTTACCACACCAATAACCTGTGGAAAATTTGGAAGTGGTTGTTTTAAACCCGCTGCAAACAACCCCTCCTTTTCCAGTTTTTCCTTTAATTGTTCAAAAGCCAGTTGCAGAGCGCCAACGCCCTCGGGCTCGATCCCCTCAACGATCAGCTGTAGATCACCCCGTTGCGGATAGATGGAAACCCGCCCACGGCAAATGACTTCCAGGCCATCTGTCGGTTTGAAACGGAGCGCCCGTACCTGGCTGCGAAACATGGCGCATTTAATCTGGGCTCGCTTATCCTTCAAAGTGAAGTAACAGTGCCCCGATGGAGGCTGCGAGACATTGCTCAATTCTCCTTGTACCAGAACCTCAACAAAGTTATCCTCAACCAGCTCCTGTAATAACTGAACTAACGTTGATACTGAAACAGCAGTCGATACATCCATTATCGATACAAACCTATCACTTTTGAGTATAAAAACATCAGTATAGCTATCTTCAATCCAGATTGACAGGACTGAGGGAATTCCCTATAACTATTCAATATTTTTCATTATTCATACTGAGGGTTCGATGTCACAAGCATATATCATAACCATTGCCAGCGAAAAGGGGGGGGTTGGTAAAACCACCCTGGCAACAAATTTAGCTATCTATCTAAAAGGTTTGGCCGAAGATCTTCCAGTCACCCTGTTCAGTTTTGATAACCATTTCACTGTTGACCAGATGTTCCGCTTGAATAAAACCGTAACAGACCAGCACGTTGGTCAGCTTTTTACTGGAAGCGACCCTGTTGACCTGCTCACTGACGGTCAGTACGGTGTCAACTATATCCCGTCAAGCCGCAACTTGGTGGAACACCAGCAACAGATCACGAACGTGGAACAACTCGCTCAAACCATCAGCCGCTCGTCACTGCAGGGGGTGGTGATTATCGATACAAGTCCAACCCTTGATCTTTATACCCACACTGCGCTTTACGCCGCAGACCGGGTTATTGTTCCGATTAAAGATGCCCCTTCTTTGGAGAACTGTCGAAATCTGGCAGACTTTCTCATCCAACACAAACGGTCAAAAACAGTATTAAGGCTCTTACCTTGTCTGATCGATACCCGCATCCGCTTTGACGGCCCGTTTCGTAATTCATATCAGTTATTGAAAGCCTATGCGATCAATCGGGGCTATCGCTGTTTTGAGGGATTTATTGCCAAAAGTCCAAAAGTTGAGTCATTGATCACCAATCCTTCGGGTAAAATCTACCCTGTTATCACCCATGGCCGCCATACCGAGGTCCATCTGCAGCTGACCCATCTGACCCGGCAGGTCTACCTTGACTATCTTGAACATGGTCCGAGCAGATTAACCGAGGTGGCGAATGAGCTTTTTAATCAGAAAAAAGAATTTCTACAAAAATACACCTTACGGGTTAAAAACCTTCAACCAAACTGCCTTTGTTGTGATCTCCCTGTTCCGGAGACAGGAATCTGGCCGGGCGCCTATTTTCTGGAAAATGAAACCGGTCAATTCAGTGGGTTCATTGAAGAAAATTGTTTATTAGAACTTTTACTCGCAAATTTCTATCCCGGACTGAATAGCAAAGAGCATAAAGATCTGTTGCAGGAGATACTGATAGGAACTGTTGACAGCCCCTTCTATCTGTTACAGAAAATTCCAATCAATCATGAACAGTTTAAAATTGACCTGTTTCGTCTCGATCATCAGGGGAGAAAAATTTCCGGGCGGAGTATCAAAGTAAAAAGTCCGGGACGGTTCCAGAAAAAAGGGAAATCCAGCCTCTTGCAACTTTTCAATGATGCGGCAATGGGGCAGACAGATCAGTTCCAGCAATTATTGATCCGGCAGTCGGACAAACAGCCCTTGGAACTGCTTAAATACCACAACTATCTGGAATGGCAGACAATCTTTAATAAGATTCAGATCGACCATACTCTGGAGGAAGACGACAACCCAACCTCTGCCTCAGTAGGTGTGAACCAGCTCTGATGCCGGGACAAAATCGACCCTCTGCTGTTTCAACCAATCCTGTTCCAGGCGGAAAGCCTCCAGAGTTTCTGAGTGAGGGTGGCAAATCGCTATAATTTCCTTATTTTCCCCAGCCAAGGAGACCATTCGACGAATCTGCTTCCGGATAGCGGGAATATTCTCTTTATTATCGAGAAAAATATTTCGCGTCGCTGTTTTCAGTCCCATCTTACGTGCTTCAGAAAAGGCGATTGAATCACCAATAGTGCGACTGTCTATAAAGAAAAGATTGTGCTGTTTCAACTCATCCAAGACAATCCGCATCGCTTTCGCTTCCTCTGTATATCGAGAACCCATATGGTTATTACAGCCAACTGCTCCGGGAACCCCTTTTATATAAGATTGGACCAAGCGGCGCGTTTTGTCTTCCGATTGCCCCAGCAACAATGCATTTGCTCCGGGATTCGTTTTTGGATAACTACGTGGTTGCATCGGCATGTGAATCATATACTCACGACCATCATTTTGGAGCAAAGAAGTTGCTGATAGCGCCTTACCTGTTCCAGGTAAAATTGCTGGGGTAATAACAATATCGAGCTGCAACATTTTTTGCAGGGGGGAGAGAGAAGCACCAATATCATCCATAATGACAGCAATCTTCCCCCGCTTAACCTTTGCAGCAATTGGCACCTGATACTGCAACTCCAACTGCAATACCTCCTGCCAATAAAGATCAATCGTCCCTTTGTCGCGACTGACTTCCAACAGTGCCAAAGGGTTCGCCTGCTCAAGGTGATTTTCTAATTCGGCGAGAAATGGAGCAGAAGGAAAATCACCAAAAATTTCACGAACCTGAACATTTTTACGATCTGGCAACTTACGCCACCCGCTGGAAAGGGGTCCATTCATCAGCTGATTTTCAATCAAAGCACGGATATCAGCATAGCTGTAAGATTTGAGTTGATGAACAACATCTGCCGGCTCTTCGTAGACAAGCTCTTTATGACTGGTCATGGGCTCTGGTAAAAAAACTGTCTGCAGACGAACCAGTGCAAACAGGGAGATCGCAACAAAGCCAAATAGAAAAATAGCGGCTAGAAGAATCCGCGTATTCTGGGTTAACTGCCGTTTTTTTACAGATTTACGACCAGTTTTTTTTATCGATTTTCTCTTTTTTATGGTCATTTAATCAGAACTACTTTCATCCATGTCAGGGAGCATCCAAGCGGACGGGTTACCTTGCTTGAGAATATTAATTCCGTTGAGTAAATCAAGAGCATGTTGCAATTGGTTATCCTGTTTTTTCTCCCGGCTCAAATCTGTAGATTTCAATTGCTGCTCCGGTTGCTTTTCAGTTAATGGTTTAAAATGGTTCTCCAGATCTTCCTCCCGAAACGATGAATCAACTTTCTCCAGACCGGTTGTCAATATGAGCGGGACAACAATATCGGGACTGATGCCGCGCGCCTGAATTGATCTGCCAGAAGGGGTAAAATAACGTGCCGTGGTCAAACGTAATCCGGATTTATCCCCCAAGGGAATTATCGTCTGTACTGACCCCTTACCAAAACTCTGCTCACCGACAATAATCGCACGGTTGTGATCCTGTAGCGCTCCGGCAACAATCTCAGCAGCGCTGGCACTCCCTCCATTAATCAAGATAATCAGTGGGTATTCCGGTTCGGTTTCCATCTGTTGTGCAGAGAAACTCATCTTAGACTCCAGATCACGTCCTTCAGTATAAACAATCAGCCCCTGTTCCAGGAACAGATCGGAGACAGCAACAGCTTGATCCAGCAATCCACCGGGATTATTACGCAAATCGAGAACGACCCCATCCAGATGACCACCATTCTCCTGCCGCAATTTGAGTAAATGTTCTTTTAAATCACTACTGGTTCGATCTTGGAATTGAGCGATCCGTACATAACCATAACGATCCTGAAGCAAGTTACTCTTAACACTTTTAATCTTGATAATATCGCGAATAATTATGAAATCCTGCAACTCAGTTGCCCCGGGACGCTGGATGCTGAGAGTGATCGCCTCCCCTTTAGGACCTCGCATCGACCGAACCGCCTCCATCACCTCGATATCACGTGTTGGTCTACCATCAATTTTGATAATTTTATCCCCGGCCTTAATCCCGGCAATATAGGCCGGCGTGTCTTCGATGGGTGAAACAATAATCAGTTCACCATCCTTCACCGTAATTTCAATACCCAGCCCACCAAATTCACCATGGGTGTCTGCCTGCATATTTTCATACATCTCCGGGGTCAAAAAACTACTATGAGGATCTAAAGTACTCAACATGCCTCGGATTGATCCGTAGAGCAGTTTTTCCATATCAGCATCTTCAACATAATGACTACGTACCAATGAAAGGACATCGGTAAATATTTCAAGTTTTTTATAATCATCTTCCTGATTGGCAAACACCGCGCCACTAAAAATGGTGCTACTGACACAGGAAACCAGCAGAAAAAAACCAATCGAAACTAATTGCTTAAACTTGAACATAGATATACCTCATAAATTTATCGCCGTTTCAACCAGGAGAGTGGATCGACCGGGGAACCTTTTGCTCGAATTTCAAAATAGATACTATCACGCCCACCCAATCCACTATAACCAAGCAAATCACCGGCAGAAACCTGCTCTCCCAATTTTTTCGCCATCCGGTCAGTCTGAGCATAAAGGGTATGGTACCCGCCGGGATGATTGAGTATAAACAGATTTCCATACCCTTTGAAATAATCAGCATAGACAATTTTACCTGCGGCAACAGCATGAATTGGGCTGCCAGGAGGGACAGCTATCTCAATACCATTACTTTCATAATAGGTTCCAAGTTTAGCATCCTTCTGTTTCCCGAAGCCAATCACCACCTGCCCACTGACCGGCCAACCAAGTTTACCCCGGCCAACGATAAAGTTTTCTACAACAGAACCGGTTGGCAAGGGGGGTGCTTGCTGAATTTTTTGAATCAGAGATTTCAATCTTGCTGCATTTTCCTTCAGGTAGGTCAGTTCATGAGTTAATTTCTTTTTATCGATCCGTGCCTGTTGCAACAGGCGACTCTGCAATCTCCGCCCTTTTCCTGCAACAGATCGCTGTTGCTGCACCTGTTGAAGAAGTTCAGATTGCTGTTGTTCCAGAGATTTCAGCACAAGCAACTGCTGCTGCTGTTGCTCGGTCACTTGACTATATTCTGCCAGTAATTCTTTATCATACTGAAGAATTCTATTTAGATAATGGTACTGTTGCGCCATTTCGGTTGGGGAATCCGCTGAAAAAAGTATTTTAAGGGGGCCAACTTTCCCCTCCTTATACAGGGCAACAAGTCTCTTTTCCAATTTTTTAGTCACTGATTTAATATTTTTCTGATTGTTACTGATCACTGTTTTCTGCTGTTTAATCTCCCTCCGCAGTTTTATTAAATCTGTCTTATGCAGGTCGATTCGCCGATCTATCTGCTCCAGAGTCTTCTTGATGAGTGCCAGTTCCCTGCTGAGATTCAGCTCTGCTTTCTTTTTATTCTGAAGATTTGTTTCAGCACGCTCAATTCGCTCTCTAACTTTTTCCAACTGAACCTGATGATTGACCGATTCTGCCCAGCCGGGATTAGCCAACAACAAAAAGGTCAACCCAGAGATGACAAATGACTGAATTCTGTTCATCATTCAAATACGGACAAAACGTCGCAACGAGGAGAGGCTGCCAAGAACCCCGAGCACAACCCCGGCGAGAACCAGAATAATCTGTTGATTAACAGTCAGAAAAAGGAGATCAAAATCAGTTGGAGTGAGCCAGAAGGAGTTCAGACTACGAGAAATAATAAAAATAAATGAAAGGGTTAAAAACACCAGTGAAAGGAGGCCACCGATTAAACCCTGAATCGCCCCCTCAAGCATAAATGGAATTTTGATAAAGCGCATTGTTGCGCCAACAAGAGCCATAATTTCAAGTTCATCACGACGTGCATAGAGAGTTAGTTTTATTGTATTTGATACAATAAAAAGAGCCCCCAACAGCAGGAACCCACCCAGGATAACCCCAACAAATTTCAGCATCTTGGCAAAATCATTGAACCGTTTCAACCATTTTTGTCCATAGTGCAGATCATCAACATCGAGAGTATGTTCTAATTGCTCAATGACCGTAGCGATTCCCTGTTGATTACGAAAAGCGGGACGAAGGCCCAGCTCAAAAGAAGCTGGCAGCAACTTCTGGTTCACCCCATCCAACAGACCGGCATCGCTCCCCAAATGTTTTTTGAAGCGCTGCATTGCTGTCGATTGTGAAACATAATTGACCGATTCTACTTCGGGAAAACTTTTCAACTTGTTGGTGAGAGCAGCAAGATTCTGCGCCGCAGGAGGTTTTTGTAAGTAAGCAACAACTTGAACTTCCCTGGTCCAACGGGTGGCTAATTGATCAATATTCACCACAACCAGAAAAAATGTTGCCACCGTTGCCAAGGCTATCGCCATGGTCAGAATAGATGCGGAACAAAGAAACGGCCACTGACGCATATTGCGCAGGGCACGTAATATAAAATAGCGAATTTTATCCAGCACTGCTGGAGCCTCCAATTCAAAAAAACAATTTTATGCGAAAACTTTGCCCGCCCTTTACATATGCGAAGGGCGCTGATCCCCCACCAGAACCCCTTGATCCAGAGTTAATACCCGCCGGGGAAAACGTTGATTCAGACTATGATCATGAGTTGCCAGAAGAACGGTGGTACCGCGTGCATTAGCGCGCTTAAACAGATCCATAATTTCAAAAGTCACCGTCTGATCAAGGTTACCACTTGGTTCATCTGCCAACAGAATAAGGGGATCAACAACCAAAGCTCGCGCAATAGCAACTCGTTGCTGTTCCCCCCCAGAGAGTTCCAGAGGCTTACGTTGCAGCCGATGTTCCAGACCTACCTCTTTTAAAACCTGATAAACTTTTTTACTCACTTCATAGCGCTTTTTCCCCTGAGCCTCCAGAGCAAATGCTACATTCTCATAAACTGTCCTGCTCTGCAACAATTTGAAATCCTGAAAAACCACCCCGATCTTACGCCGCAAAAAAGGTATCTGGCGACTGCGAATCCGCGAAATATTCTGCCGATCGATCAAAATCTGCCCGCGAGTCGGTTTTTCCGCAGCATAGAGCATCCGCAACAGGGTCGTTTTCCCCGCTCCGGAAGCCCCGGTAATATAGAGAAATTCACCCTTACCAACCTGCAAGGTTAAATCTTTCACCGCCGCTGCAGCATCACCACTGTATTTTTTGGAGACGTTGTAAAACTGTATCATAAGGGCTCACTGCCTGATCTGAAGCAAGCATTATAGAATACCATCAACCCTGAGCCTGAACCGCAGTGATTGCTGACACGCTAACAATATCAGCAACAGAGCAACCGCGAGAAAGATCATTGACTGGCTTGGCCAGACCCTGGATGATCGGACCAACAGCTTCAGCACCAGCAAGGCGCTCAACCAGCTTATAACCAATATTACCGGCATCAAGATCAGGGAAAACCAGCGTATTGGCATGACCCGCAACATTGGATCCCGGAGCCTTTTTATCCCCAACCTTCGGGATAAGGGCAGCATCGGCCTGCAACTCACCATCAATCTTCAGATCTGGTGCCAATTCTCTGGCAATTTCAAGAGCCTTCAAAACCTTGTCACAGTCAGCATGAGCGGCACTCCCTTTGGTTGAAAAACTGAGCATTGCGACCCGGGCTTCGACACCGAGAAAGCTTTTACAACTAGCAGCGGTACTGATAGCAATTTCAGCGAGAGCCTGAGCATCAGGATTGGGGTTGACCGCACAATCGGCAAAACAGAGGGTTCCGTTTTCACCAAACTCCGGAGTTTTAGTTACCATCAAAAATACTGAGGAAACTGTATTCATTCCCGGTGCAGTTCCAACAACCTGGAATGCGGCACGAAGAACATCACCAGTTGTATTTGCTGCCCCGGCAACCGCACCACCGGCATCTCCCCTGCGCACCATCATGGCGGCAAAATAGAGATTGTCCTCTGCACCCAGCAGGGCGATGGCATCGGCGTAACTTAAACTTTTTTTCTTGCGTAGTTCCACCAGTTCATCAGCATAGCTGCCAAGGTTTTCAGCTTTTTTTGGTTCGATGATGGTAACACCGGTGAGAGAGGCACCCAGTTCATCCGCCCTGGCATTGAGACTTACCGGATCACCCAGGAGGACAATGTTTGCCAGTTTATCAGCAGCAATCTGCACCGCGGCTTCAATCATCCGATCATCATATCCTTCCGGCAGGACAACCGTCTGTAAATCAGCACGAGCTTTTGCTTTAATTTGATCAACAAGGTGCATCTTTTCCTCCTCTAAATATGTTAATATTCCCGACAAGGTGTAATTATAAGGTTTTTTATATTTATACCTAATGGCAAAACTAAGGGTCAATCCTTTTTCACTTTTCACCCCAATCAGGCTAGTCGGATTTAACCGTTCCACCTATAATCACGAGTTTATGATTAATCATTCCCCCACCAAAATAAATCGATCCAATGATCGACCCAAAGTCCTTATCTGGGGTCTGTTATTATCGCTGCTGTTGCATATATTGGTGGTGCTATTTTTTGTTTTTTTCCCACAACAACAGGATTTATCACTAAAACGACCACCGACAACGGTGGTTCGACTGATTGATCTCAAGGAGAAGCCCAAGAAACCGCAACCGGACAAAAAGAGTGAGTTCGAAATTGATCAAAAACCGGTTGAAACTCCACCAACAACCCCGGTCGAATCCTTTCGCAAAGCAGAACAGGATCAAAAAGTTGAACAAGAACAAGCTCCCGAAGCAGATGATACTCGCGATCAGACAACGAAACGACCGGTAACAAACCTTCCGCAACAACAGAGACCACAACCTGAGCTTCAACCAGCACCACCTGAAATTCGACCGGAGCAGCCACAAGAAAAGACTCCAGCTGAAAAAGAAAAAACCGAACAGTCTGATAAACCGGTTAAATCAATCCGCAAAGCCAAGACTGAGCCAACCGTAGAACAGGACAAAGTTAAGAAAAAAACCCAACCCAGCGAGATGAAACCAGCACCCCCACCACTCTCAATGGAACAGCTATTACCAAGTCCAAATACTCTGGACCGGATCACCCGGGGAACTCAGGCAGACCGTGACCGGAGAAAGAAGCGCGAAGGGGTTGAAATTGGTGATGAGGTCTGGTTGACGACGCAACAGAGTATGCTGACGTCCTTCTTCCGCCGACTCAGCGACAAGATTGACCTCGTCTGGACATACCCACGCCAAGCTGCCAATCAGCGGATTCAAGGGACGGTGGGGCTAACAATTGTGATCAACAAAAAAGGGGAGCTCCTTGATGTCCTTCTGGACCGGAGCAGTGGCTCAGACATTCTTGATTCTGAGGCGATACAGGCAATTTATCGGGCGGCTCCATTCGGACCAATAACGAAACGTTATCCACATGAAGTCCTGAAAATTCATGCAAATTTTCGTTATCAAATTGGCGGCAGATCTATCTTTGGGCGTTAAAAACTGCATATCAATGCCAAGCTGATAGCGACATTGATATACAGTGAAAATCTATTCTCTTTCCCAACGTAACTTCGGCTTACGCGCAGCAGCGGTTTCATCCAGCCGTTTCACTTTGGCCCGCACTGGAGCCTGTTTCAGTAATTCTGGATTATCCCTGGATTCCTCGGCAATCGCCAGTAATGCATCACAGAACTCATCTATCGTCTGCTTACTTTCGGTCTCAGTTGGCTCAATCATCAGGGCCCCATGGACAACCAGTGGGAAATAGATGGTTGGGGGATGATAGCCATAGTCAATCAACCGTTTGGCAACATCAAGGGTGTAACAGCCATTCTGTAACGCATCTTCAGAGAATACCACTTCATGTAGAGAACGCTGTTTATTTGGCAGATCATATACACCTTCGAGTCTGGCACGGATATAATTAGCATTGAGGACAGCCAGATCGGACGCCCGCTTCAACCCCTCCCCGCCCATGGATAAAATATAACTGTAAGCCCGGACGAGAATGCCAAAATGACCATAAAAGGATTTCATCCGCCCGATTGTTTGCGGGCAATTATATTCCAGTTCAAAACCAGCAGCACTTTTTACAACATAAGGAACCGGCAGGAACGGTTTTAATATATCCACCACTCCAACAGGACCGGAACCAGGGCCACCACCACCGTGAGGGGTCGAAAAAGTTTTGTGTAAATTGAAATGCATAACATCGATGCCGATATCACCAGGACGGCTGGTACCCATCATTGCATTAAGATTAGCACCATCACTGTAAACCAGCCCCCCACGCTCATGAACCAGATCACAGATCTCCCGGATATCAGATTCAAACAGACCAAGAGTATTGGGGTTTGTCACCATCAGAGCAGCAACTTCATCATCCATCACCGCAGCAACCGCCTCTTTACTTAAAATTCCATCAGAGGCGACGGTAATAACTTCATAACCACAGAGAGCAGATGATGCTGGATTTGTCCCATGAGCCGTGTCGGGAATGATCACCTTATGCCGCTTTTGACCGTTTGCTTCATGCCAGGCACGAATCATCAACATTCCGGCAAACTCACCCTGTGCCCCTGCTGCTGGCTGTAATGTGATTGCAGGAAATCCCGAAATCTCACCGAGGTCACGCTGTAAATTATACATCAGCTCCAAAGCGCCCTGATTAAGAGCTTCTGGTGTTTGCGGGTGGATATTTGCAAAACCCGGCAAACGCGCTGCCACTTCATTAATTTTGGGATTGTACTTCATCGTGCAACTACCCAGTGGATAGAAACCACTATCAACACCATAATTCCAAGTCGATAAACGGGTATAGTGGCGCACTACATCAACCTCTGAAAGCTCAGGAAAGTCTGCTATCTCATCACGAAGCAAACGGCTATCGGGGGCAACCAGCGGGACATCAGGGCTGGAGATACTGTAACCAACCCGTCCCGGTTGAGATTGTTCAAAGAGTAAATTCTCATCCAGGACCAGACCGCGACTCTCTGTATTCATCATGCCTCACCTCCCGCCAGCGCATTGACCAGTCGATCAATTTGCTTTCGGCTATTTTGTTCTGTGACACAGATCAGCAAACCATCTTCCAGAGCAGAGTAATCCCGACCAAGAGAAATGCCTGCCAGAACACCTTGCTGCTCAAGACGTTTTTTCAAAGCAGCAACCGGCTCAGAACAGGTAACAACAAATTCATTGAACGATTCTCCCGGGAAGGTGATGGAAAAGCCATCCAACTGGGCAATTTTTTCTTTAGCGTAGGCAGCCTTGGCATAGTTAATTTCTGCCAACTGACGCAGCCCCTGCTTACCATGAAGAGCCAGATAAATACTGACGATTAAAATACACATCCCCTGATTAGAACAGATATTAGAAGTCGCCTTTTCCCGGCGGATATGCTGTTCCCGGGTAGCAAGGGTGAGAACAAAACCCCGTTTACCATCTTTATCTGTTGTCTCCCCGACCAGACGACCGGGAAGAACCCGCATATCTTTTTTCCGTACGGCGAAGAAGCCGATTCCGGGGCCACCATAGGAGAGAGGAATACCAAAGCTCTGCCCCTCACCAACAACAATATCAGCACCCAGTTCTCCCGGAGATTTGAACAGTGCCAAAGCCAAAGGTTCAGGAACCGCTGCCACCAACCGGGCACCGGCTGCATGGGTCAATTCCGCAATTGTTGCCAGATCTTCAATTTGACCAAAGTAGTTTGGATAGCCAACCACCACAGCTGCAACCTGATCATCAAGCAGGGATTGCAAGTCGGCTTGATTGGTTAAACCATTCTGTAACGAGATATCAACCAGTTCAATATCAAGATAACGACAATAAGTTGCGACCGTCTCCCGATACTGAGGTGGCAGTGCTTGCGACAACAGAACTTTATTGCGCTTCTTTCCGGCACGAACAGTCAACAGAACAGCTTCAGCACAGGCGGAAGCACCGTCATACATTGAAGCGTTGGCAACATCCATTCCGGTCAGTTGACAGATCAGCGTCTGAAATTCAAAGATGGCCTGTAGAGTTCCCTGGCTGATCTCTGGCTGATAAGGGGTATAAGCGGTATAAAACTCACTGCGACTGACCAACTGATCAACAACAGCCGGAATAAAATGGTTATAAGCTCCCCCACCAAGAAAAGCGTCCAGGGCCGAAACCTGAGAATTCTTCTCAGCCAATTCCTGCAAGAAAGATAAAACTTCAGATTCAGATTTTGCAGCATCAAGATCGAGAGGTTTTTTCAGCCGGCAATCCTCGGGGATTGTTGAAAACAGCTGGTCAATTTCCGACACCCCAATCTGATCAAGCATTTGCTGCACATCAACATCGGTATGAGGCAGATAACGCATATTTGTCCTTTCAACTAAAATATCTATTTTATATTTCAACTCATTGTTTTAAAAGGATTTACCTGTAACTCGACAAACTGGAAAAAATAACTCTTAAATAAAAGGTTCGACCGGCGGCAGAAGATAAGTTCCAAAGCTGAAT
>JAUVCS010000004.1 GCA_030590745.1 Desulfuromusa sp. | reverse complement strand
TTGTACACCACAAAAGAGTATGCAGAAAAAGGTGCCCGACCTCCTTGCCCGCCATAGCCTTCGGCGACGGCAGGTTCCCTCCATGGAACAGTTACTTTGAGGATCGGCAAAAACTCAGGCTACGCCTTCAAACATTTGCCGTTCTTTTTCTCAAATCAACTATTCCCTTCCGGCTGCGTCACACGGGTTGGATAGTTCAAGACAAAGTTAAAGTCCTTCAGAAAGTTGCTGAAATTGCTTAAATTAGCACCATTCGGGACATGTCTCCGCGATACCATCTCTCAGTAAAGTAAACCACCCTTTTTACGTACCTTGTGCAAAGTTTTATTGGCTGCATAGCGGGCTTTATCGGCTCCCATCGCAAGGATCTTCCGCAATCCTTCCGGGTCAGCCAGCAATTCCTGCCGTTTTTCAGTGTATGGGGCAAAAAAGTCACGCGCTGTTTCAAATAGCTCCTGTTTGACATCACCGTAGCGGAGTCCCGGAGTCAGGTAGCGCTGGCGTAGCTCCTCAACTCCCTGTTTGTCGAGGAACAATCGGTAAATCTGGAAAATATTGCAGGTGTCGGGATTCTTTGCCTCTTCTATCGGGGTTGGATCGGTGACAATTCGCATAATCTGCTTGCGCAGCGCTTTGTCTCCCAGAAACAGATCGATGGTGTTGCCGTAGCTCTTACTCATCTTGCGTCCGTCGAGTCCGGGGACGGTGGAAACCTCTTCATCAATTTCCGGCTCGGGGATAGTGAAAACATTGCCGTGCTCGTTGTTATATTTTATGGCGATATCACGGGCAACTTCGAGATGTTGTTTTTGATCTTTGCCAACCGGAACCCGGTCACTTTGAAACAGCAGAATATCGGCGGTCATCAGCACCGGATAGGCGAACAGCCCATGATTTGGTTTGATCCCCTGCGCAACTTTATCCTTGTAGCTGTGGCAACGTTCCAGCAATCCCATCGGGGTGAAGTTGGAGAGAATCCAGGTGAGCTCCTGAACCTCTGGAATATCTGATTGTACCCAGAAGGTACTTTTCTCCGGATCAAGTCCCAATGCCATAAAGTTAGCTGCCGCTTCCAGAGTCCCTTTGGCGAGCTCCTTACCATCAGAGAGGCTGGTCATGGCGTGGTAGTTGGCGATAAAACAGAACAGATCTTCCTGCTCCTGGTAGTCGATCATTTTTTTCATCATCCCGAAAAAGTTACCCAGATGGAGGGAACCGGACGGTTGAATACCGGATAGTACGCGCATTATCTCTCTTGCTCCAATAATTTATGGTGGTTTTATGGTTTATGAAACTGCGGTGGTTAGTGATGCAAAAGCTTGTGTCGGATTGTTGTCCGTATTCAGGGGACACGTAACAACGTACAGGTCCCCTGAATACTATTCTTGTTTCTGCTGATCGCCCATCATGGTGGCAACTTGCAGCAGTTGCTGCAGATCCATGCCACTCTCCTTGAGAATACCAAGGAGTACCGGAAACAGCTGCATCATAAAGCCCGGTTCTTTGATCACCTCTCCTGCCAGATCGGGAAGGGTTTCAAGGATGAAGGTTTTTTTCTCTTCAGTGGATAAGGTCAGCAGGGCGATTTTTATCTCTTCAACGGTCATTAATTCTGTCTCCAATTATCTGTTTGTGTCGGTGGCAAAGGCAATTTCGAAAACTTCCGGATATTCTTTGACAAAGTGAACTTCAATCCCTTCGCGCAAATAGTCGGCCAGGTCTTCATAATCACTTTTATTCTCATGGGGGAAGATCAGCGCTTTCAGTCCGGCACGGCGGGCAGCAATGGTCTTTTCCTTGACTCCACCGATGGGCAGGACACTGCCGGTCAGGGAGAGTTCTCCGGTCATCCCCAGTTTTTTCCGAATTGGTTTGTTCATAATCATCGATAGCAGGGCGGTTGTCATTGTCACTCCTGCTGATGGGCCATCCTTCGGCGTTGCTCCGGCGGGGACATGGAGGTGGATGAAATGGGTATCAAAATAGTCTTCGGGTATTTTGTGTTCCTGCAGATGTCCCATGACGTAGGAGTAGGCGATCTCGGAACTTTCCACCATCACTTTACCCAATTGACCGGTCTGTTTAAAGCCTTTGGTTTTACTCTTCATCGAGGTTGCTTCAATTTGCAGAGTTGCGCCGCCCATTTGTGTCCACGCCAGACCAGTGACCACTCCAGGAGACCCTTTGATCAATTCTTCTTCAGCAAATATCGGTTTTCCAAGGTAGTGTTCAATGTCCCCTTTTGTCACTCGGACTTTATCTTCACGCCCCTCAGCAAAATCCATCGCCGCTTTACGCATGATTTTTTTAATTTTATTTTCCAGGCCACGAACTCCAGATTCTCTGGCATAGCGATCAATGATTGCCGCAACAGCGGTTTTATTGATGCTGATCTGAGCCTTGGTCATCCCGTGACTTTTGAGTGCTTTGGGGATAAGAAACCGTCTGGCAATCTCCAATTTCTCTTCCAGAATGTAGCCCGAGAGGCGGATCACCTCCATCCGGTCAAGCAGAGGTGCCGGGATGGTATCCATCTGATTGGCGGTAGCGATGAACATAACATTTGACAGGTCAAAGGGAACGTCAAGGTAGTGATCACGGAAGGATCCATTTTGCTCAGGATCAAGAACTTCCAGCAGGGCCGAAGCAGGATCTCCCTGAAATGAAGCACCAATCTTGTCAATCTCATCAAGCATCAGCACCGGATTGGCGGTTCCGGCACTTTTCATCGCCTGAATCGCCTTGCCCGGCATTGCCCCGATATAGGTGCGGCGATGCCCTTTGATCTCGGCTTCATCACGCATCCCACCAACCGAGAAACGGTAGAATTTTCGCTTTAACGTGTCGGCAATACTTTTACCAATAGAGGTTTTTCCCACTCCGGGAGGGCCGACCAGACAGAGGATAGAACCTGAAATATCCCCTTTCATTTTGCCGACAGCAATAAATTCCAGAATCCGCTCCTTGACATCATCCAGTCCGTAATGATCACGATCAAGAACGCGCCGGGCCCGTTTCAGGTCGTAGCTGTCTTTGCTGAATTTTCCCCAAGGGAGAATCGTCAACCAATCGAGATAATTGCGGCTGACATTGTATTCCGGGGATGAAGGTTCAATAAGCTGAAGTTTTTCAATCTCTTCATCGACGGCTTTTTGAGCCTCTTCATTTAGAGTCAGTTTCTTCAGGCGGTTCTGGTACTTTTCAATTTCAGAGACTTTTCCCTCTTTCTCCAGACCCAGCTCTTTTTTGATTGCTTTAAATTGCTCACGCAGAAAGAAATCACGTTGCTGAGATGAAATTTTATTTTCGATTTGCTTTGAAATTTTATTTTGCAGCCGGGAAACTTCCAGCTCCTTTTTCAGCAGTACCAGAACCTTGTCAATCCGGCGGTTAATATCAAAAGTTTCAAGAATTTCCTGTAGTTCAAAACCATCGGCATTGGTCAGGTTGGCGGCAAAGTCGGTCAGTCGAGCCGGGTCATCCATGCTGGTCCGGCCCAGAAACAGTTTTATCTCTTCCGAATAGAGGGGGTTGATCTGAACCAACTCTTTCAGGGTGGAGATGATTGCCATTGAGTAGGCTTTCAACTCCGGGCTTTCGCTCTGAACGGCGCTTAAGAAATAGGTGACATCGGTATAAATAATTCCGTTGGACTCGCTTACCGCATCAATACTGAAACGTTCCAGACTGTTGACCAGAACGTGGGCACTGTCTTCTTCGGTATGAATTAATTTAAGAATTTTTGCCGCAACTCCAACCCGCTGTAAGTTGCTGGTCGAATCCTCCTCATCAAGTTCCTGAACCATGACCAGGCCAATCGCTTGCGAGTCATTCTCCATGGCTTGCTTGATGGTATCGACCCGGGCTTTTCCATTGACTGTCAGGGGAATGATGACTCCGGGAAAAGCCGGCCGGGGGCGCAGCGGGATGATCGGGAGTTTCGACGGCAGCATATCTCGTGCCAGAACCAGCCCGTCATCAGGGATCGCCTGAACTTCGGTATCGGTTTCAACTTCAATTTCATACTCAATAGATTCATCATGGTCTTCAAAATTGTCGTGCATCAATCTTCTCCACTATTTTATCGCCGGGACTGGTGATTCGGCTATTATTTTCAAGGAAGGATAATAACATAGGAGTTGGAATGTCAATAACCCTGTTTGGTAAAAGATTGGTAGAGGTTTTATTTTCCAATCTTCCTCTTTGGCGGTGGGTGTGAAATAATCGATCAGAATACTTGAAAATGAAAGGTCATATATGTCAAAACAGCCTGAACGGGTCTATTTAATTGATGGCTCGTCCTATATTTACCGTGCTTATTTCGCGATTCGCCACCTCTCCAATTCAAAGGGGGAGGCAACCAATGCGATTTATGGTTTTACCAAGATGCTTCTTACTCTGCTGCGTGAAGAGCAACCTGATCGGGTCGCGGTCATTTTTGATGCCAAGGGGCCGACATTTCGAAAGAAACTTTACCCGGATTATAAAGCCAACCGGTCAGCGATGCCTGAAGACTTAGTGCCGCAAATTCCCTTGATTAAAGATGTGGTGCGGGCATTTAATCTTCCGGCTCTGGAACTGTCCGGTTATGAAGCTGATGATATTATTGCCACCCTGGCAAAGCGTTACGCCGAACTGGGACTGGATATTACGGTGGTGACCGGCGATAAGGATCTTATGCAGATTGTTGGTGAGAGGGTCCGGTTGCTTGACACGATGAAGAAAAAAGTTTCTGGACGGGATGAAGTGATAGAACGATTTGGCGTCCCCCCGGAGCAGGTTCTGGAAATTTTGGGTCTGGCAGGTGATAGTTCAGATAATATCCCAGGGGTGCCGGGGATTGGTGAAAAGACTGCCAGCAGCTTGATTCAGGAGTTTAACTCGATTGAAAATCTGTTAGCCAATATCGATCAGGTGAAAGGGAAAAAGCGCCAGGAAAATCTGCGAGAATTTGCTGATCAGGCACGCTTGTCACGGCAACTGGCCGATCTGATTTATGATCTTGAGATCGATATTGCTCTGGATGATTTGTTACTGGTGGAGCCCGATCGGGAAGCGCTGGAAGTTTTATTTAAAAAACTGGAGTTTCCAAAGTTGCTCCAGGAGTTTTCGGCGGAAAAACCACAAACGGCTGAGAATGGTGATTACCTGGCGGTTCTGACCGTTGCTCAACTGGATGAGATGATTGAACAGTTGCGGACTGCCGGTCGGTTTGCCCTTGATACGGAGACAACCAGTCTGGTTGCCGTTCAGGCTGAACTGGTCGGTCTCTCCTTTGCAATTCGTCCCGATCACGGCTGGTATGTGCCGGTCGGGCACCGTTACCTTGGAGTTCCAGAGCAACTGGATAAACAACTGGTGCTGGAAAAACTTCGTCCATTATTGGAGAGTGGCAGCTTTCAGAAAGTTGGACAAAATATCAAGTATGATGCTCTGGTATTGCGTAATGCCGGAATTGAGTTGCAGGGGATTGAACTTGATACAATGATCCTCTCATATATCACCGACCCTCAGTCAAAATCTCACGGCATGGATGCCCTGGCACTGGAACATCTGCACCATCAGATGATCCCATATTCCGAGATGACCGGGCGGGGTAAAAACCAGATTTGTTTCAGCGAAGTTGAAGTTGAAAAAGCGGTGCGCTACGCTGCTGAAGATGCTGATATTACCTGGCGGTTAGCGGAGAAATTACTCCCCCGATTAACTGTGGATGGGGGCAAAAAACTGTTTTGTGATGTCGAAATGCCACTGGTGGATGTCCTGACCCGGATGGAGTGGAGAGGGATTCGCATCGATGCCGATTTCCTCGGCAGTCTCTCTGGACAGATGGGGACTAAACTGGAGAAACTTGAAGGTGAAATCCACAAATTGGCAGGAGGGGCATTCAATATTAATTCTCCTAAACAGCTCGGTGAAATTTTATTTGAAAAGTTGGGGCTGCCAAAGGGGAAAAAGACCAAGACTGGTTGGTCAACCAATGTTGATGTCTTAAACAGTTTGGCTGATGAGCATGCTATCGCCGCTCAAATTCTTGAATATCGTTCTGTCAGCAAGTTGAAAAGTACCTATACCGATGCTCTACCAAAACTGCTTAACCCTGCAACCGGACGTTTGCATACCTCTTTTAACCAAGCGGTAACTGCGACCGGGCGGCTCTCTTCCAGTGATCCAAATTTACAGAATATCCCGATTCGTACCGCAGAAGGGCGGCGCATCCGTGAAGCATTTATTCCGGAAGATGGTTGGGTATTGCTCTCTGCCGATTATTCTCAGGTCGAATTGCGGGTGATGGCCCATATGGCCAATGTTCCGGCTTTGAAGGAGAGTTTCATTGCCGGGGAAGATATCCATAAACGGACTGCCAGCGAGATATTTAATATTTTCCCCGAAATGGTGACGGATGAGATGCGCCGGCAGGCTAAAACCATCAACTTTGGTGTCCTTTACGGGATGGGATCTTTCAGTCTGGCCAAGGATCTGGGAATTGGTCGTGCTGAAGCACAGCAGTTTATTGACCACTATTTTGAGCGTTATCCGGCGATCCGGAAGTATATGGAGGAGAAACGGGCCGAGGCACGCGAACATCAATATGTGACAACACTTCTTGGCCGGCACTGTGCGATTCCAGAAATTTCCAGTAAGAATGGCGCAGTGCGTAGCTATGCTGAGCGAAATGCAATCAATTATCCAATTCAGGGGAGTGCCGCTGATATTATCAAAGTTGCGATGGTGAATATCGATCGACGCCTCGCTGCTGAACAACTGGAGGCGAAAATGTTGCTGCAGGTTCATGATGAACTGGTTTTTGAAGTTCCGGAGGCAGAGCTTGAGCAGGTTCGTGAACTTGTCAGGGTTGAGATGGAAACCGCAGTTTCTCTTGATCTCCCGTTGAAAGTGGACATTGGAACCGGGGACAACTGGGCTGAAGCACATTAATCTGAATTTGTTGGAATAGAAGGAATTTCTCATGAATGTTACCCATTTTAAACCTAGCGCTGTTTGTCCGGAATTAACTGAACTTCCCCCTTTGGGGATGGATGCTGCCGCATTAGAGAGTGATTTTCGGCACTATTATCTGAACAGTTTGGGGCGTGACCGTAACTGTCGTTTGAGCCACTATGCCTACGAGGCTTTGGCGTTGGTCATTCGTGACCGTTTGATGGAGCGTTGGAAGAACACCCGCTATGCCTATGAAGAGAGTGGCTGCAAGCGAACCCACTATTTATCTCTGGAATTTCTGATGGGTCGAGCTCTCGGGAATGCGGTGTTGAACCTTGGCCTTAAAGATGAACTCACCAAGGCATTGTCAGATATCTGTCTGGAGATGGAGGACCTGGCCGACATTGAGCCGGATGCCGGCTTGGGAAATGGTGGCTTAGGGCGCCTTGCTGCCTGTTTTCTGGATAGTTGTGCAACTTTGCAATTACCGGTGCAGGGTTATGGTATCCGCTATGAATACGGGATGTTCCGGCAGCACATTGTCGATGGTTGTCAGGTTGAGGAACCGGATCACTGGCTTGGTACTGAAAATTGTTGGGAGATTAAGCGGCCTGAATACAGTCAGCGGATAAAGTTTGGTGGTCACAGCGAACTTTCTACTGATGTTACCGGAAAACTTCGGATGCGTTGGGTTAATACCCGGGATGTTATCGCGATCCCTTACGATGTTCCGATTCCCGGATATCAAAATGGTACCGTCAATACTCTGCGCCTGTGGAAGGCAGAAGCGACAGAGGAGTTTGATCTGGAAGAATTCAATAGCGGTGACTACACCGGCTCAGTTGCAAACAAGAATGATGCGGAAAAAATCACCATGGTTCTCTATCCCAATGATAGCAGTGAGAATGGAAAGGAGCTGCGTTTGCAGCAACAGTATTTTCTTGCTTCAGCCAGTTTGCAGGATGTCCTGAACCGGTGGATCATTACTGAACAGGCTGATTTCAGCCAATTTGCAGAAAAAAATTGTTTTCAACTGAACGATACCCACCCAAGTTGTGCCGTTGCTGAATTGATGCGCCTGCTCATGGATGATCAGGGTTTGGGCTGGGATCAAGCCTGGAATATTACTCGGACGACGATGGCGTACACAAATCATACCCTGCTGCCAGAAGCGTTGGAAAAATGGCCGGTACGGATGTTTCAGCAGTTATTGCCACGTCTGCTTGAGATTATTTATGAGATCAATGCCGGTTTTTTGAAGCAAGTGGCTGAGCGCTGGCCTGGGGATATCTCCCGGCAGCGACGCATGTCACTGATCGAAGAAGGGGCGGAGCCACAGGTGCGGATGGCATACCTGGCAATTGTCGGCAGTTTTTCTGTGAACGGGGTGGCTGAGTTGCATTCACGGCTATTACAGGAGGGGTTGTTCCATGATTTTTACGAGCTCTGGCCAGAAAAATTTAACAATAAAACCAACGGTGTAACCCAGAGACGGTGGCTCGCTTATTCCAATCCAGAATTGAGTGATTTGATCAGTTCGAAAATTGGTGGTGATTGGATTACCGATTTGAATGAGTTGAGACGATTGAAACCTTCTATAGAGGATTCTACCTTTTGCCAGCAATGGCAGCAGGTGAAACGGCACAATAAACAGCGTCTGGCAGATATGGTCAAGAGTGATTGCGGCATTGAGTTTCAAGCCGATGCTCTGTTTGATGTTCAGGTGAAAAGAATCCATGAGTATAAACGGCAATTGCTGAATATTTTGCACGTTATCCACCTGTATGATCGAATTAAACGGGGTGATACCGATGGTTGGACACCTCGTTGTGTGCTGTTTGGGGGTAAAGCTGCCCCCGGCTATGCTATGGCCAAGAGGATTATCAAACTGATCAATAATGTCGCAACTCTGGTCAACAATGATCCTGCGATTGATGATTTGCTGAAGGTTGCTTTTTTACCCAACTTTCGCGTCTCAGCGATGGAGGTGATCTGCTCTGGAGCTGATTTGTCGGAGCAAATTTCTACCGCGGGAAAGGAGGCATCGGGGACCGGAAACATGAAGTTCATGTTGAATGGGGCATTGACGATTGGCACTCTGGATGGGGCAAATATTGAGATCCGTGAGGAAGTTGGTGCTGAGAACTTTTTTCTCTTCGGCTTGACGGCAGAAGAGGCTGAAGAACAGCGTAAAAAATATGATCCGCAGGTGATCATCGCAGCAAACGACGATTTGAAACGGGTGATGCAATTATTAAGAAGCGGACATTTCAATCAATTTGAACCTGGTATATTTGATCTGCTTATCCAGGCAATTGAAAGCCCCCATGATCCGTGGTTGGTTGCCGCCGATTTTGGCAGCTATCTCGAAGCTCAGAAACGGGTGGCAGAGGCCTATCAAAATCAGCAACTGTGGGTTCGGATGAGCATCCTTAACACTGCTGCCGGGGGGAAATTTTCTGCTGACCGCACCATGCAACAGTACAATGAGAAAATATGGGAATTACCGCAGGTGCCGGCGTTTCAGGTTCAGCAGAATTCTCAGGCTGATTTGGTGGATTAACCACCTGGGTTTTTATAATAACGGTATTTGTACTTGCTAATGTCTAGATGCTTGTTATGATGATATAACCGATTATATTGTCACTTCAAGCCATCTTGGGACATTGATGCGAAAAAATATTTGTCATTTTCTGCTCCTGTTGTTGTTTCCTGGGCTGCTGTTTGCTCAGCCTTCACTCAAGGTTATGACAGAGGAGCTTCCCCCTTTTAACTTTATCAAGGATGATCGGGTTGTTGGAATTTCAACAGAGATAGTCCAGGCTATTTTTCAGCAAGTGGGTTGCTCCATGGAACAGAATAAGGTTCAGATGTATCCATGGACCCGGGCATATCATGAAGTGCAAGATTTTCCAAATACTGCCCTGTACAGTATGGCACGCACCTCTGATAGAGAGGATCTGTTTAAGTGGGTTGGTCCGATTGCAGCTGTGACCATGGGGGTTATTGCCAAGAAAAATCGTGGTATCAAAATTTCGACTATCGAAGATTTTAAACAATATCAGATTGGTACTGTCCGGGATGGTGCCCCGGAACAACTTCTGATCAAGTCTGGCGTGAATGTTGAGCAACTCAGTCGACTTGCTTTTCCAGAAATGAATGTTAAAAAGTTGCAGACAGATCGAATTGACCTGTTTGTATTCAACGTTCAAACAACCCAGTATTTAATGTTGACACTGGGGATAAACCCTGAAGAATATGAGACCGTATTCTCTCTAAAAAAGATGGATTTATATATTGGCCTGCATAAGGAAACTGATGCGACTTTAGTTGCGGCACTGCAACGTGCTCTTGATAAAATGAAGCAGCCAGTGGGGGGTGGGAAAAGCCAGTTTGAGCAGATTGTTGAAAAATATTTAGCTGAAGAATAAGCCGGGCAACCCCGAAAACGGTTGGCCTCTTCAGACGGTGGAGTTGTAAAGTATTTCAGGGTGATTGGTCACGGTAGGGTGGTGGAACAATAACGGGGCGGGCTAAATTAAATACCCATAGCAGAGGTCAGTTCGGTACCACCGTGGATACGTCTGTTTTCACCACTGTATTTGCCTTGCCGGGATGAACGAATTGGGTCTTCAGTCACATTGACCCAATGATCACTCCGGCGGAATTCCTGAATCTCTCCAATGTGGAGAAGTATATCCAGAAATTTCTGTTCGACCAGGTCTTCTTTACCACTTTTATAGACGACTGAAATCATCAAGCCTCTTCTCCTGCTGCTATTTTTTCTCAATGTAGAATGAACCAAAATTCCTTGAGTGCGTGTACCCATGCGGGTTTACAGTCTCTGATTCCAGGGAGATAGAAGTCAGTTGCACCACTGAGGAAATGGTTCCAAAGAGTGATTATAGTCGTTTTTTGGGGATTTGAACAGGGCTATCTGTTTTGACTGATTTCAGTCAGTCGTCATTGCTGCTACTCAGATAAGCGAAAGGTTGTCGTTTCTGCTTTGAAATGGGATGACCAGAGAGAAGAGAATCGAATCTAGTAACTACGCTTTATCCCAAGCCAGATCAGTGGCAACCAATTTCACTTCAGCCTGTTGTGCTTCACGGATGGCTTGTTCACTGAATTCCACATAGGTCCAACAGCTCGGGTTGTCTTCGATCATCCGGACCATCTTTGCATTCAGGTCATGGCCGCTCTTATATGTTTTGATATGGCCGAGCAGTGACATTCCCAGCAGGCTGAAATCACCAATGGAATCAAGGATTTTATGGCGGACGAACTCATTCGGGTAGCGGAGCCCTTCCGGGTTCATGACCCCGTTCTTGTCGATAACCACAGCATTTTCAAGAGATCCGCCACGCGCCAGCCCCATCGACTTGAGGTGCTCAACTTCGTGGAGAAAGCCGAATGTTCTGGCAGCGGCAATCTCTTTACAAAAACTATTGGTCGAGAATTTCATACTGTACTTCTGTACTGCAATAGCTGGATGGTCAAAAGCGATTTCTGATGAAATTCTGAAGAAGCGAGATGGGATAATGCGGATTCGTTTTTCACCCTCAATTATCTCAAGCGGCTTCTGAATTGAGATGAATTTTCGACTCCGGTTGAGTATTTTGACTTCTGCTCGTTGAATTTCACGGATGAAGTACGCAGCACTGCCATCCAGAACCGGAACCTCCGGCCCGTCTATGTCAACGTGGAGATTATCAATGCCAAAGGCTGCCAGTGCTGCCAGAAAGTGTTCAATAGTTGATACGGTCACACCTTGATGACCAATAACGGTCGCCATGCGCGTATCTACAACATTCTCAGAGCAAGCTTTTATGTCGACAGTCTGTTCCCCATCGGTACGATGGAAGATAATTCCGGTATTTACAGTTGCCGGGCGCATCCTCAGGTTAATCCGTACGCCACTGTGTAGCCCTATCCCGGAGATTGTTGTTGCTTTTTTTATGGTTCGCTGCAGAATCATTTAGTTACTTTTCCAAATAAGAGATATCGAATAATTCTACCGATTAATGCAATGTTAGTGCCGCTTTTTTGTATGATCGTTTAACTGCTTGAAATCCCACATTTCTTAATGTTGATGGAGGTTTTTTTTGCCCAGTCTGTTGCAGAAATACGCAGCTCATAGTTATTTCTGTGTCGGAGTTGACACAGTTTGACTACATGCGACCAGAGCGCAAAATTGCTATTGCCAGACCAAGACCAAGAACTCCTGCCACTGTGTAGCCCAATAACCCAAGGACTGGAAAGCCGAAAAGAACGGGTCCTTTATCAATTTGCATGATCAGCGAGGAGCCAATGATCAGAGCTCCAATAACCATGCTGAAAGAAATTCTGTTGGTTGACTTGTCCAGATCATTGATCAATCGTTCAAACCCACGGTGTTCCACATCGATTTTGAATTTGTTACGATTGATGCGATTAATAAATTCCTTAATGTCTTTTGGTAAAGATTTACCGAGGGCATGGTAGGATTGCAGAACCTGCGCACTCTCCTTGGCAATACTGCTTGGCGAGTAGCGATCCTTAATAATCTGTTCGGCAAATGGCTTGATCTGTTCAACCATGTTGAAGTCGGGATCGAGTTGTCTGCCCATCCCTTCCATGACAAACAGAGCGCGTGATAATAACAGGAGATTTGACGGAAATTTGATCTGATATTCAGTCAGAATTTCAACAAAATCGATCAGCAGTTTGCCAACCTTTAAATCCTGAAGCAGGATGTCGTAATAATCATCGATAAATTCGGTAAGATCACGTTTCAAACTTTTCAGATTTGATTCATCGTGTAACTCTCCAGAATAAAGAAGTTGCATAATGAGTCGATCAACATCACGGTGCAGAACGCAGAGTAACAGTTCAGTCAGATGTAATTTTAAATCTTCATCGAGGCGACCAACCATGCCGAAATCAAAAATGCAAATAACATTTCCCGGCATGACATGAATGTTGCCCGGGTGAGGATCCGCATGAAAGAGGCCATGGATAAAGACCTGCTTCAAGAAGTTATCGGCCCCATTCCAGGCAATCACCTTCAGGTCGAGACCTGCCTCTTGCAATTCTTCGTGTTGGGAAATTTTTATTCCGGCAACATATTCCAGTGTCAGGACGGTTTTTCCGGTAAGATCCCAGAAAACTCCGGGAATGTGGATTGTTTCTTCATCAGCAAAATTGGCGGCAAAACGTTCTGTGGTTCGCCCTTCCCGTGAGAAATCGAGCTCCCGTTGAATTGAGCGCCGAAACTCTTTAACCAGACTGACCGGATCGTACATCTCTCCACCGGGGAGGTGTTTCTCAATCAGGTAGGCCATCCCCATCATGATATCGGTATCGGTCTCTATAACCGCTTCAATATTGGGTCTGCGGACTTTACAGACAATCTGTTCACCACTTTTCAGAGTGCCGCGATGAACCTGGGCAATACTTGCCGTTGCTAAGGGGGTCTCTTCGAAGGTTGCAAACAGTTCTTCTACCGGATAACCCAGCTCTCGATGAATTTCAGCCATGATTTGATCGGTTGGTACGGCGGGGATATGATCCTGAAGTTTTTGCAGTTCTTGCAGAATGTCGGCAGACACAATATCCGCACGGGTCGAAAGAAGCTGCCCCAATTTAATAAATGTTGGCCCCAGCTCCTCAAGAACCAACCTGAATCTGGCGGCCTGAGTCAGACGTTCCAGTTCACGGGACGCTGTGCCCAGTGACACAATCCGCTTCCCTAATTCAAGATAATAGTCAATATTGAGTTGCTCAACAATATGTCCGAACCCATATTTTATAAGGGTTCCAAGAACTTGACGATAACGTTTAAGGGAACGAATATTACGGTTAATCCGGTTGAATGGCAAAATAAAACCCCCGGTTGGTCGCTATTTTTCTGCTGTTTTCAGTTGTTTTTCCAGCCGTTCTACTTTGTGTTGCAGCTTTTTAAATTCTTCTGCAGTGACTACGCCAATCCGCTCGCAGGCTTTTACAACTTCATCATGGGCCATTGTCTCAAGTTTTTTCTGATTTTCCTTTGCCGCTTCCCGAAGTTTTTCAAGAAGGTTTTTCCCTTCATCTTCGGTCAGGTTCATCCGTTTTTTAAGATCTTCAATCAGCTCTTCCCCCTTCTTCTGCGTCAATGCCATAGCACCAATTCCAGTCAGTAGGGTTTTTTCAACAATTTCCAACATGTCAGCCTCCTCTCAACGGGGATTCTAAAGTTTAAAAGCTACAGATAATTATAACAGCTTCTACAAACAGTTCAAATCACAAAGAAATCGGCTTGGAGATAGGGCGTTGTTTGCCAAATAAACTCTATAGTTACAGTACCCGGTTATCAGTGGCTTGAAAAATTGACATCAGTCACACGGTCTTGGAGCGTTTTCAATCGTTTTACCGGTATCAGTTTTCAAACCATGACGGCTCAGGTAGATTAAATTTATTCCAGATCTCTTTAACCAGCCTGCGTGCTGATTTTGAATTTTCAACCTGACTATAGCAAAGGGTTTTGAGATATTTATAGAGAGCACCTAAGTCTTTTTTGTAATGGTGCAATACTTGCTCAAGTTGATGTCGGTCGTTTGGCAACTCAAATTCGGTTTTCCCGGTGGCTGAACAGAACAGTAATATTTGCTCCAATTCTTCCCCATATCCTGTAATAATCTGACCTTGCTTGTCTTCCAGCTCAAATTGGCCCAACAGACTACTTTTGACCGACAGGGGGGGGGCTACAGTGTAGTGATGGGTCTCCGGGTGATCCAAAAAATAGAGGTATTGCTCAGGGAAATTCGGGATTCCATGGCTCAATAATTGTTGGGCTATGGTCTCTTTGAACCCTTTTTTCGGTGCGGTTCCCGGGGCGTTGGTTTTTGCTGCTTTAGCGGTGGCCGAAAGTTTAATCTCCGCAACCGCCGGGCAGTTGAGGAGGTTTGCCAGAAAGTGGTCAAGCGGTGAAAGCTGCTCCGTTGTGATTTCCCCTGCTTTGAACTGCTCGAGTTCCTTCAGCAGGAGTGGCTCTGGATATGGGATATTCGCAAGCTGATTGGGTACCGATACTTTATCTTCAGATGGTATTTTCAGGTGCTCGTATTGCAGAATATTATTGAACAACTGGTAGAGTGAACTTTGCCGATAGATTTTCCTCCCGGTGAGGTTTTGTTCCGGAACTCCCTCATCGTCAGGCCATAATAGCTCTGTTCCCAGAAGTTTGTAGATATTTGCCGGTAAGGTCAGGGCAAGCAGAATCTGTTCTCTTAACCGGTTTGAATCGGTGTTCAGAG
>JAUVCS010000107.1 GCA_030590745.1 Desulfuromusa sp. | reverse complement strand
GTAGTAATCTACAACGGTATAAATCTGCTCAACATGACCAACATTCATGAAAAAATCAAACATCACAAATACCTCTCAAAAAAATATTCAGTGTTTCTTTGCCGATGTGGCAAGTTTTTTACCGGATGTACTTTTGGCAGCCTCTTTGGTCATCCCCAGAAGGGCCAGAACAGCAGGAACCAGCTGAGCGGTGATGATCAGAGCACAGAAACCGACAAACAGAAGAATCAGAATGCCACTGCTATAGGTTTTGCTGGTATCAACAGCCAGAGCGGGAGAAACAGCCACAAACATCAGAACGAGAGCGGTTAATAACACTTTTACACTTTGCATCAAAACCTCCTTAATAAAAGTTGGACATTGTCCACTTGCTGGCAAAACAGGGTCAGTGAACAACCCAATCATTTGCACTTTAGTTGCCGTACTATACGGATTAATGCTTCACATTGGAACTCTTTTTTTGTGTACTGTATACAAATTGGCAAAAACAACAAACTAAAGTTCCGAGGAAGGAAATGCAGGGGTCATGCCAGAAATGTGATAATCTTCGATAAAAGCATAACTAGCTGATTCTGCGATAAATACTCCCTGTAGATAACCCTTATTGTCGTGATTTACTGTATATTAAATCTATACAGAACAGCACTGACATAAGGAAGAAATCAGCGGCAAAAAAAACCATAAGGTATTGAGAAATATCAATATTATAAACGGATAAATATTGTATACAGTATACCGAGAACTGGATATTTTTTTTATATATTTACAAGGGAGAAGTGTGCCGAATGGACACAAAAAAACCCCATTTAAGGGGTTCTTTATAAACTAATTGAATTAATGAATCGAGTCAGAAGCGAATCATCATCCCAATGAAGCCAAACCAGCAGCAGTATCCTGCATAGGAACATTTTTTCTAAATAACTTACGCCCGGTATTCTGCCGTGCCTGGTAGTTTTCAAATGCACACTCAACTACCTGGCGAATCTCATCCCAGCTCTCACCCTCAACGGGCCTTAATGCATGATAGAAGATCCCTTCCTTGCGGATTCTGCGTAACAGCTCAAGTGGCATCTCATCAGAGACCAGAATAATTGACAGGTTTCGGTTACATTTTTTCAGCAACGGGACAAATTTCGCAATCTGTTGTTCATCAAATACACCACCGAGAAGAACCACCTGAATTGATTTATCAAGAATTCCTTCAAGAGAATTAACCACCGAGTCAGCAGTTGTTACCTCATAGCCATCAGCCTCAAACAAGGTAGCCATCTGCTCTCGTGCTGCCTGATTTTTATTTGCTATAAGTAGACCGTTCATAAACTCGCCTCACTCCTGAATTCGATTAATTATTAGAAATTTTCTGCTCAGCCTTATGCTTGCTTGAAAACAAACCTCTCAGGATCCCCACAAATAACAAACAAGCAGGAACCAACTGAAAAACTACGATTAGAGCAAAGAACCCGATAAACAGAGTCAGCAGCATTGAACCGCCCTGATCTGCAGGAGCCGCAGCCGCTACAGCAGTAGAAACCAGCGTTGCAACACAAATTAAAACGATGACACTGTTACGAATAATATTTTTCATCTCAACCTCCGTGATTATTTATATTTTAAAAAAGACACTCTCTACATATACAGAAGTTATGCCAAAACATAATAAATTCTCAATATTTGATATAACCATTTGTTATAGCTTGAGTTATTCTTATTATAACCACGTCATACCTGTTCACTTCCTGAGGCAATAGAATATATTTTTCATACAGTTTATAAAACGAAAATGGCCGGACAAAACTACATACAAACCCTTAACCTACTGTTATCATAGATATTCATAGCAATTACCCCAATAAATTTTCGAAATCATACTGCATATTTTATTTATTCATACTCTAAGTGACCTTTTTACCCTGACCATTACAACCATTTTCAACTATTTCTTAAATTCAGAGGAGACTGTCGGACTTCACAAGAATCTACGGCAAAACCGCCTGCTCGGTTCATATCTCCGTATATTTTCGACAAATAGCCGTGCTATTCGCTCTCAAATCTACGAAAATCTGCCCTCGAGCAGTCGATTTCTCGCTACGATCCGCAAAGTCAGACGGGCTCCTAGTTCAATTTAAGCTGGCAACTTCTGAGACTTATCCCTTGACTGTTTCCTTTTCCCTTATTAGTATGAATCGCTTTGATAAGTTCACTATTTAAACTTTTTTCGGTTTTTTTCTTCAGCTGAACCAGAAGGCCATCCACATCATCATGGACGAAAACGCGACCCATAAAGTTCTGGTTATCGACGATGAAGCCGTCATTCGTGAAGGCCTTCGCCAGGCATTGACCATGGAAGGCTACGAGGTCATTGTCGCTCCAAATGGCAAAGTCGGCATGGAGAAACTGCAAAAAGACAGCTTTAGTGTCGTCATCAGCGACCTAAAAATGCCAATTATGGGTGGCATTGAGGTGTTAAAGACGATTTCAGTTCTTCAACCCAATGTTCCGGTCATCATTATCACTGGCTTTGCAACGGTTGATTCAGCTGTAGACGCCATGAAGAATGGTGCATTTGAATATCTGACCAAACCTTTCCTGCCCGATCAAATCCTAGAGAAAGTTCAGTCTGCTGTCAAAAAAAGGCTGCTGAACCTTGAATCCGAGGTCATCACTGATAGCATTCCTGACGAAACCGTTGCCGACTCCTTTATCGGTAAAAGCGCGGCAATGCAAAAAGTCTTTCAGCGAATCCTCCAGGTAGCTCCAACCAACAGCTCTGTTCTGATTACTGGTGAGAGTGGAACCGGCAAAGAACTTGTTGCCAGGGCTATCCACAATAACAGCCCACGCAAAGATGAAGCCTTTGTTGCTATCGACTGCAATTCATTACCGGAAAATCTTCTGGAAAGTGAATTATTCGGTCATGTCAAAGGGTCATTTACCGGTGCGACCCAATCCAAACCGGGCCTATTCAGTGTTGCCAGCGGTGGCAGTTTATTTCTGGATGAAATTGCCAATTTGAGCATGGCGACCCAGGCAAAGCTACTCCGAGTCCTGCAACAACGAGAAGTGAGCCCGGTCGGCGGAACCAAGGCAACGCCCATCGATATCCGTTTGATCTCCGCAACAAATCGTGGCCTGGATAAGATGGTAGAGGAGGGAAACTTCCGTGATGACCTCTATTTTCGTCTCAATATTATCCCAATTGGGCTGCCACCATTACGTGAACGATCTGGAGATATTCCGTTATTGATCGGCTACTTTTTGAAGAAGTTTTCTGAGGATATTGGTAGGGAAATCAAGGGACTTTCTGCGGATGCTCATCTGGCATTACACGACTACCCATTCCCAGGCAATGTCCGGGAGCTGGAAAATATCATTGAAAGGGCTGTTGTTCTGACACAAGGCAACATGGTTCAGCGCGACAGCCTGGAATTGCCAGACTCACAGGATATAGGAGCAAGCAATAATGAAATGATTGCTCCTATCAATACCGAAGAACTCAAAGAGGTGAAGCGGAAGCTCCGCGAACAAGCCGTAGAACCGGCTGAAAAAGCTTTTGTCTTTGCCGCCCTTGAAAGAAACAACTGGAACGTGACTAAAGCGGCTGAAGAAACTGGAATGCTCAGACCTAACTTCCAGGCTCTCCTGAAAAAGTTGGGAATTTCAGTCAAAGATCATATTTAATTTGGACTCTTTAGCCTAAGAGTCAGACTCATCCGTCTCAGAATTCTTCTGTAATTCATCGCTGTCTCCAATTGGAAAATAAATTGAGAAACGGGTCCCTTCACCTTCACGACTCTTTACATCCACTTGACCGCCGTGATTTTCAATAATTCCGTAGGAAACTGATAATCCCAAACCAAAGCCCTTCTGTGCTTTTGTCGAGAAAAATGGATCAAAGATTTTATCCAGATTATCTTGACTGATTCCTGTCCCCGTATCCTCAATAACAATCGCTACCATTCTATCTTTTTCTATTAATTGGGTGTTTATTTTCAAAACACCACCATTTGGCATCGCTTGTCCTGCATTGATAAACATATTGAAAAAAACCTGCTGTAACTGGTCGGCATCAACTTCCAGCTGGGGTAACCCCTCACCACCAGTATAGCGGACATCAACATCTTGAAAAATGGTTTGATGTGAAACAAGCTCTAAAGTGTGCTCAATGATCCGATTAATGGAGTCTGACTTTTTCTCTGGAAATGATTCCCGGGCAAATTCCAATAACCCACGAACAATCTTTGCACAGCGCCCCGTTTCAGAAACAATTAAGTCCAGATTATCTTTTACCTGCTGCGGAAGATCCGGAGTTTTCGATGATAGTGATGCAAACATCAAGATGCCAGTCAGCGGGTTATTGATTTCATGGGCAACACCAGCAACCAGTTCTCCCATCGAAGCCAATTTTGCAGAACGCAACAGCTGCCCTTGCATATCAGTAATTTCAGCCGTTCTCAGTTCAACTTTATGTTCCAGGGTATTACCCCAATCTTTTAATTCAACATGTGCCTGAGCCAGATTATCGGCCATGTTATTAAATGAACGCCCCAACTCCCCGATTTCATCCGTGGAAGGGCTTTTCACCCGGGCTGACAAATCCCCCTCAGCAAGAGATTGTGTCTGTTCCAGCAGACTCTGAATCGGGTCACAAATATATCTTCTGGTCAGCAGATAATGGCACAGAGATAAAATAATCAGCATCACCGTTGTAGAAACAATGACGTCCTTGTGGTGAACATGAGCCAGATCTGCCATCTGCCCTTGAGTAATCACCATATCAAGGACACCAATTTTCTTCTCCTC
>JAUVCS010000218.1 GCA_030590745.1 Desulfuromusa sp. | reverse complement strand
CCCGACATTATCACTGGTGATAACTACGAGTCGAAGGCGGGAAACCTCTTTGATTCACTGGAGCCGGTGAAGGTCAATATTTTCAACATCTCCAAAATTAATTCTGAAGTCCGTGGAGGAAAATCACCGCGTATCAAGCGACTTTCCGAATACATCGGTGAGAGTTATTTTGATTATTTGGCGGGGCTCAAGGATCTGGTGTTGCTGATGGACGAATCGCATCGCTATCGTGCTTCGGCTGGTATCAAGGCAATTAACGAGTTGAAACCGATTCTTGGTCTTGAGTTGACAGCAACCCCCTTTGTGGAGACAGCCAGAGGTGCCACCCCGTTTAAGAACGTCATTTATGACTACCCATTGGCTAAGGCTATGGCCGATGGTTTTGTCAAAGAACCGGCCGTGGTGACCCAGAAGAACTTCAACCCAAGAGATTTTTCGGCCGAGCGACTTGAAGAGATCAAGCTTGAAGACGGTGTGCGCTTGCACGAAAGTGTCAAGGTTGAATTGGAAACCTATGCTCGCCAAACCAGTCAGAAAATCGTCAAACCGTTCGTATTGGTTATTGCCCGTGACACCACCCATGCCGGGCAACTGCTTAACCTGATCCAATCTGACCAGTTCTTCGAGGGCCGTTACCGGGAAAAGGTCATTCAGGTCGATTCAAGCAGGACTGGAGCCGCTGAAGAAGAGATGATCCAGCGGCTACTGGCGGTAGAAAGTACCGAGGAGCCAACCGAGATTGTTATCCACGTCAATATGCTCAAAGAAGGTTGGGACGTTACCAATCTCTACACTATCGTGCCGCTTCGTGCCGCCAACGCCCGTGTTCTGATTGAGCAGTCAATTGGGCGCGGCCTACGCTTACCTTACGGTAAGAAAACTGGCGTGACTGCGGTTGACCGACTCAATATTGTTGCCCATGACCGTTTTCAGGAAATTATCGACGAAGCGAACCGTCCCGAGTCAATGATCCGCCTAGAACAGGTCATTCTCGAACCGGAAAATGCTTTTCAGAAAAAGAAGACGGTTGTATCTCCGTCGACCATCGAACAGAAACTGGGACTGGCAGCGCAGACAACAGCTCCTGTTATTGCGGGAGCTCAGCCAGCATCTCAATCAGCCCCTATTTTCAAATCTCCGGCGGAACAGAGGATTGCCCAGGTGGCCTACAAGGTCATTCAGGAACACGAATTTCTGCCCAGTTCTTCTGAATTAATCAAAGAGGATGTTGCCGCGCGAATTGTACAAAAGGTTGAAGCCGCTTTGATTCCCGAGCAGCTGGAACTGGAAGGTGTTGCTGAAAAGTATGACGTGGCAGCTATTGTCGCTAAAACTACGGAGATGGTGGTGCAGCAGTCGATCGACATCCCCCGGATTTTGGTGGTTCCCAAAGGGGAGGTAACGCTCGGTTATCATCCCTTTACCCTTGATGCTAAGACCATTAATTATCAACCGGTTGATCGCGATCTACTCATCAAGCACTTGCGGACAAGCAAGGAAGATACGTTAAGTGCTCAGGGTGGGATTGAGCGTGAGAAACGCCTGGAAGACTATCTGGTGCGGGCGCTGATCGATTTTGACGACATCTCCTATGATTCTCATGCCGATTTTCTCTATGACCTGGCTGGGCAGATGGTCCAGCACTTACAGAGCTATCTTGACGAAGACGAAACGCGTAATGTCCTTCAATATTATCAGCGGCAACTGGCTGAATTTATCCATGCCCAGATGCTGGAGCATCAGTGGGAATCAGCCGTCGATTATGAAGTGAAGGTCAGTAAAGGCTTTTCGACCCTCAAGCAGAGTGCCTTCACCGCCGCTGCTGATGGTGTGAAGCATTTTCGGGAGACAGTTACAGACAAGACCAAGATCGGACAGATGGTGTTCGGCGGGTTCCAACGATGTCTCTACCCGGTGCAAAAATTCGATTCAGATACTGAGCGGCGGTTCTCGGTTATTCTTGAAAAAGAATCGGACACCTCTATTCAGAAATGGTTTAAACCTGCAAAGGGGCAGTTTCAAATTTTCTACAAGATAGGTCGAGACCATCTCGAATATCAACCCGACTTCGTGGTTGAAGCGACTGATCAGATTTACATGGTTGAAACCAAAGCCAGAAAAGATATGGAGGCCGATGACGTTTTGGCCAAAAAAGAGGCCGCCGTCAAATGGTGCAGTCACGCTACCAATCATGCTCAGAAAAATGGTGGTAAGCCGTGGCAGTACCTGATGGTGCCGCATGATGTGGTTGCGGAGAATATGACTTTGGCTGGACTGGCCGGAAAAGTATATTAACTCAAGGATAATCGTTTTTCTGCATCATAAATCACGGATTGTTCTCAAAATAGCTACAAATGTTCTCATTCTGAGAACAACACCCCAGCGACCTACTTATCAAACAAATCCATCTGCTCAAATTTCAGCACCTCTGATTTAAACGGGCGGGGCTGAAACCGGGGACAATCGAGCATGATCATAGTATCCGGCTGTTTACATGGCCGGATACAGCGGCGACAGAGTTTATTGACCTCAAATTGATTCTTTTCTGCCATGGGAACCTCTTGTAACAGAGCTCAGCCTGCCACACTCTCCAATCAACTATTGTCTGTTACTGAAATAAAGTGCTAAATTACCTGATCAATTTTGAAATTTCCACTCTTGTCGAATGATATCAGAATGCAGACAGAAACTCTTAAAATAACTGTTCTCGGTTCCGGAACCAGTACCGGCATCCCGGTGATTGGCTGCCGCTGTGCTACCTGCCTTTCTGATCACCCCCGCAACCAGCGGACGCGCTGCAGCGCTCTGCTCAGTTATGGAAAATACAATATTTTGATCGATACCTCAACCGATCTGCGCCAACAAGCACTGCGCGAGGATATTCGTCATATTGATGCGGTTTTCTAC
>JAUVCS010000265.1 GCA_030590745.1 Desulfuromusa sp. | reverse complement strand
CGTAGTGAAAAATTATACAAATATCAATTATGCCCAGGGGCTCTATATTCACCTGATTAATAAGCGCTGGTTCAACCGTCTGCCAGAAGATTTACAACAGATATTGAAGCAGGCGATTAAAGAAGAGAGTCAAAAGGTCCGTGCCTTAACTGAGCAGCAACAGTATGATCAAATTGCCGCAGCTAAAGCCAGCGGAGTGGTCTTCTATGACCTCTCTCCCGATGAAAAAGCCAAATTGGTAGAACTTGCCGAGCCGGTGATACAAAAATGGGCGGAAAAAATCGGTCCCGATTATTTGCAAAAAGTACGAAAGAAACTCAACGATTGATTTCTCGATAAAATAGTTCTCTACAAAAAAGCCCGGATGAAATTTTCATCCGGGCTTTTTTGTTTTGAAATGGAGGATTAAAACTTGACCAGGATCAGATAAAAAGCTATCTTTCTCACATAACTACTTGATTTTATTGATATTTAACTTTTGTTTATGATAACGAAACATAATCTGCCATTTTACCCTATTGAGGAGGTTTCAGATGAAAAAGATTTTAGTTTTACTGTTGATGTTGGCATTGTGTCTACCGGTTACCGGGATCGCAGCTGGGAAAAAAGATCCACTGGCGGCCTGGCAGCCAGAATTTGACCCGAGTGGGGCTAAGTACACCTACATCCTTTCCAATATTTCCCATCCGGTGATCGAAGGGGTCGCAGCCGGATACCGGATTCGTGACAAAGTCTGGGAGCAAACCAACGGCCAGATCTATGTTGACTATCGTCCGTTGGCTCAGTTGGGTGGCGAAAAAGATGTCATCAGTAAACTGAAGCTTGGTGCGGTACAGGGAATGCTCAGCTCTTCGGTTGCTGCGGCCAATGTGGCGGACCGCCTTGGAATTGTTAATCTTCCTTATGTTATTGATACCTTTGACAAGCTGGATACTTTTCGTAACGATCCGGAACTCTGGCAGCCATTTTCAGAAGGTGCTCTGTCCAGAGGTATTTATGTCGCAGATTTTACTGGCTACGGCCCTTACGGTTGGGCAACAACGACTCCAGTGGAAACTTTAGCTGCTGCAAAAGGGGTTAATTTTCGCATTGCCCAAGCTCCAGTCAATATGGATATCTACAAGGCGTGGAACCTCAAGTTCACCGTCATGCCCTGGCCGGATGTTCCACAGGCTCTGCAAACCGGGGTTATTTCCGGACTTGATCACACTGCCATCGTTTGCAATATCACCAAGAAATTCAATATTGCCAAAAATTTCACCGAGCTGAACTATGCTCAGGGATTGTTTGTCCATCTGATCAACAAGCGTTGGCTTGACAAGTTGCCAGCCGATTTACGTGCAACCTTCCTGAAAGTGATCACCGAGGAGAGTGCTGCAACACGAGAAGCAACACGCAAGCAGTATGAAGCCCAGGTCGCCAAGGCAAAAGAAGCAGGGGTTCAGTTTTATCAGTTGTCCGATGCAGACATCAGCGAACTGAAAAAACTTGCTAAACCGGTTCTGGAAAAGTGGGGAAAGAAAGTCGGTCCCGATTACTTAGCCAAGGTTCGAGCAAAGCTTGGCAGTTGATGACTAAATCTGTATAATCGGTTCGTTTTGCGGGGCCGGGGAGGATGCCCTCCCCGGCCCCGTTTATTTTTGGACTGAAAGAAAACAAAGATGCTGAAAAAAGCTTTCAAAACAATCGACCGTGGTTTCCTCTTTGTTGAAGACTGGTCACTGTTTATTGCTGTCAGTGTTGCTTTGCTGACCGCAATGGCCAATGTCATTCTGCGTAAAGCAACTGACAATGTCAGTCTCTACTGGTCGGATGAAGTGGTGCGCAAGGTTATCTATTTTTCCACTTACATTGGTTGTGTCGCCGCAATTCGCAGCCGCTCGTTGATTCGTATCGATGCTCTGCCGCAGATATTTCCAATATTGAAGCGACCGTTGACGTTATTTTCACACTTGGCAGTCTTGTTCTTTGCCGGAATCATGATCTATCTCGGTAGCAAGATGACGATGATGATGTTTGCCGATGAATATGCCCGGACAACCACACTGCAAATCCCCGAATGGTACTTTTACGCAATCCTCCCGCTCATGGG
>JAUVCS010000099.1 GCA_030590745.1 Desulfuromusa sp. | reverse complement strand
TGGGGGTATTTCTGAAGCTTTAATTACCACTGCAGCCGGATTAACTGTTGCTGTTCCGTTAATTCTATTGCACCGCTATTTAACCAGTCGTTCTGAGCGTCTGGTTCTTTCTCTGGAAGAAGCTACGATGCAGATTGTTGATCTGGTTGAGGAATAAACATGGGTTTTCGTCGGCGCATTCCCGAACCACCTAAGGTTGATTTAACCCCAATGATTGATGTGGTTTTTCTGCTGCTGATATTCTTTATGATTTCAACAACATTTATTGAACACCCTGGATTGAGTATTGATCTCCCCACGTCGGGGGCTGAACAGATTAAGCAGAATAGCAAAGAGATCCAGGTTTATCTGACAGCTGAAGGGGACATTTATCTGCAACGTGAACAGGTGACTCTGGACAATTTACAGCGACAGCTGAAAAACTTTGGGCCAATGGCAGCAAAAAAAATGACTTTTTTATTGATGGCCGATAAGAGTGCCCGACACGGAAGGGTTATTCAGCTGATGGATGCTGCAAAAACGGCGGGATTTGGGAAGCTGGCCATTGCAACTGACAAAAAAGTTAAAATTGAACTATCCAAATAATATCCGTGGCTGAAATACTATTCTTCAGGGTTCTGAAATCTTCTTGGCACTCGGTGCGTAAAGATTTCACAATTTTCCCTGCCCGGACACTCTTCAATGTTGCAAGGGTCCACATGGATGATAACATTTGCTCCGGGGATCTCTTTTTCTATCCTTTTCTCCAGGCTGACGGTCAACTTGTGAGCTTCGGCAACAGTCATGTCTTTACAGACCTCCAGATGAAAATCCATAATTTTATTTGATCCTGAGCGCCTGGTTCTAAGACCATGATAACCGGCCAGTGGTCCTTCATGGGTTCTGATCAATTGATCTACCTGCTGTTGGATCTCGTCAGGGAGTTCATGATCAAGAATATCGATCAGACTCCGCTTAATTAACCGCAGGGCTTCACGCAGGATGTAGGAAGCGACCAGGATTGAGAGGGCTGAGTCAAGCCAGTGAATATCAAACCAACGGACCATCACTAACCCGGCCATCAAGCCAAGATTAGTGTATATATCCATGCGAAAATGGAGGGAGTCCGCCTCTAGTGCCGGTGAATCGGTCTGTTTGGCAACTCTGCTCAAATTGCGGGCAATCAGCCAGGAAACAACCGCACTGAAAGCGAGCACACCAATTCCCTGATCAATGTTTTCGAGTTGGTTGTTTTGACTGAGACGGATAGCCGCCGCATAGATTATCCAGATCCCTGAACCAGTGATAATCAGGGCTTGAAATAGGGTTGCCAGGGTTTCAAATTTACCATGGCCAAAGGGGTGAGATTGATCAGGGGGTTGTTCCGCCTGACGAATTGCCATGAAATTGATCCCGGACATCAGGATGTCGAGCAGGGAATCAATGGCAGAAGCCATCACCGCCATGGACCCGCTCAACAGGGCAACAATCAATTTGATAATGGCAAGGAATAAGGCACCACAGATCGAAACTGTTGCAGCCTGCAATTTAGGGTTCTTGGCTCTGAACACAGTTGACCTTTATTTGAATGGGCAGGAAGAGTTCCACACGATGTAACCATCACCGCTGATCTCATGGAAGCTTTCAATCCGTTTCCGGTAATATTCGGTCCGGGAGCAGGCTTGATGGATTTTATCAACCAGCGTCGGATTGAGCATTTTTTTCTCAGCACAGAAAAGGTAGAAGAAATCAATGCCGAGCAGAATACTTTCCAGTTCTTTCATGTTTGGCTCAAGGGTATTGATAATATACCAATTACCGGCAAAACCATGAATTAATTCCGCGGAGATCTCGGTGATATTTTTGCGACGATTATCTATCATATAATCACGCAAGAAATAATCGGCACCACTTGCATGGGAGCCCGCTTGTAATGGAGAAAGGTCATTATTTTTCAGTAAGAATTGATGGTATTGTTTAAGTAATACCTTGCATAGTTCATCAACTCTTAGCTCATCATCAAAGGTTTCAATTGCATACTGCTGGGGATCAAAAGGGTGTAGTTGTCCAGTTTTCTGAGTTGTATCTAGCATGAAATTCCTCTATGTCTTTGATCAGTGATCTTCTGTCTGACGATCCTTGTTTGAGAGTGTTTTTTAGCATTTCAAGAGAGGAGTGGTCAAGTTGCGGTGTGCTTGCCCCGGTTTCCTTCTATTTACATCCTGAGAACCCTTTGTTAGGATACCCAACCTTTGTTTCAAAATCTTTTGGCTTTACTTAATCTCTACGTAATTTCAGGATGTTAGCATGTCAACAACAACTCCAGTAATGCGCCAGTATCTGGAAATAAAAGCTGATTATCAGGATGCCATCCTGTTTTTCCGGTTGGGTGATTTCTATGAGATGTTTATGGATGATGCGATCCTTGCCTCCCGGGTTCTCGGAATCACTCTGACATCAAGAAATAAGGGGGTTGAAAATGCTGTTCCGCTGTGTGGTATCCCTTATCACAGCAGTCAGGGGTATATTGCCAAGCTGATTGCTTCGGGACATAAAGTTGCTATTTGTGAACAGGTGGAAGATCCAAAAACTGCCAAGGGAATCGTTAAACGTGAGGTAGTACGGGTTGTGACTCCCGGGCTGGTGACTGATACTGACACCCTGGAGCCGAAAGAGAATAACTACCTGCTGTCGATTGTTGAAAATGACAATTGCTACGGCGTTGCTCATATTGATATTACGACCGGGGAATTTCGGGTGATTCAGGTAGATACCCTGGCTCAGGTTGAAAGTGAACTGGGATCATTACGCCCCCGTGAGGTTCTGTTCAGTGATACCGAGGGGAGCCGTGATCTAAAGCAACAACTTGACTATTCTCTGGAAGGGGTGATGTGCAATTTTCTTCCGGAGTGGACCTGTGAAGTTGACTACGCACAGGAGCAGCTTTGCAGCTTCTTTGGCGTATCCGGGCTGCAATCCTTCGGTTGCCACAAATTATTGGCAGCGCAGCAGGCAGCTTCTGCCGTCCTCTATTATCTGCAACAGACCCAGAAGGATGAACTCTGTCATATCCGACCATTGCAGACTTATCACACTCAGAACTTTATGATTCTGGACGACTCTACCCGGAGAAATCTTGAACTCACCGCAACCTTGCAGGATGGCAAGAAGCGTGGCTCTTTACTAGGGGTTCTCGACCGAACTGTGACTGCCATGGGGGGAAGAACTCTCAGGCATTGGATTCATTACCCTTTAATTGATCAGGAACAGATCAAGCTGCGTCAGGACGCTGTTGCGGAGTTGGTTGATGAGAGTTTACAGCGGATTGATCTGATTGAATCACTCAATGGCGTTTATGATCTGGAGCGTTTGAATAGTAAAATTGCCATGGCCAGCGCAAATGCAAAAGACCTGGTCGCGTTGCGCGCTTCTTTGGAAAAATTGCCACAGATTGATGATCAGCTCAGCTCGTTACAGAGTGACTACCTCGAAAATTTGCGGCAACAGCTTGACCTGCTGCCTGAGCTGGTTTCTCTGCTTGATCAGGCAATTGTTGCCGATCCACCGTTTGTTTTACGGGATGGGGGGCTTATAAAAGATGGATTCAATCAAGAGCTCGATGAATTAAGAACCATCAGCCGGGATGGTAAGGGTTGGATTGCAGCATTGGAACTGCAGGAGCGGGAGCGGACGGGGATTCCATCCCTGAAGGTTAAATACAATAAAATTTTCGGCTATTTTATCGAGGTTACTTTGCGTAACCTTGACCGGGTTCCCGAAGATTATCAGCGCAAGCAGACCTTGACGAATGCCGAGCGGTTTATCACTCCACAGTTGAAGGAATATGAAGAAAAGGTTCTGGGTGCTGAAGATCGTATCGTGGAGCTGGAATATAACCTGTTTCAGCAGGTGCGTTTGAAGGCTTCTGGTGAAGGGGGTCGAATCCAGCAAAGTGCAGAGGCTCTGGCGGTTCTTGACTCTTTACTTTCGTTGGCCGATCTGGCTCATGAACGTAACTATACCTGTCCGCAGATTGATGATTCAGGGGTGATTCAGATTGAAGGGGGAAGGCATCCGGTCGTCGAAGGGATGCCGTTAAAGGAGCCATTTGTCCCCAATGATGTAGAACTTGATCCGGTTGAGAATCAGCTATTGATTATTACCGGTCCAAATATGGCTGGAAAATCGACTTTCATGCGCCAGGTTGCATTGATCACTCTGATGGCACAGTTGGGGAGTTTTGTTCCGGCTGAAACTGCACGAATTGGCGTTGTCGACAGGATCTTTACTCGCGTTGGAGCAAGTGATAATCTGGCTAAAGGGGAATCAACCTTCATGGTGGAGATGAACGAAACGGCTAACATCCTCCGCCATGCAACCCGGAACAGTTTGATCATTCTGGATGAGATCGGGCGTGGGACGTCCACTTTTGATGGGGTCAGCATCGCCTGGGCTGTTGCCGAATATCTGCATGATAATTCGGCTGTTGCAGCAAAAACTCTGTTTGCGACCCACTATCACGAATTGACAGATTTGCCCCTCACTCGCGAACGGATTAAAAATTACAATGTTGCGGTCAAAGAGTGGAATGATCAGATCATCTTCCTCAGAAAAATAATCAGCGGCAGTGCCAGCCGTTCTTATGGAATACAGGTTGGTCGACTGGCCGGTTTGCCGGATAGTGTGATTGATCGTGCCAAAGAGATTCTTCACAATCTGGAAGCGGGGGAATTTGTCCGGACCGGCGAACCGCGTCTGGGGGAGAGTAAAAATCAAACTAAAAAACCACCACTGGCACAACTTTCCCTATTCCCTGTGCAGCGGGAAGATGAAATTCGTACCCGTTTGGAGTCCGTTGATATAAGGTGTACAACTCCGGTAGAAGCATTGACGATTCTCGATCAGTTGCAAAAGATGTTGTAGCGATGAAACTTAAATATCTCCTTTCACTTGTCATAATCTTGATCCTCCTTGCG
>JAUVCS010000066.1 GCA_030590745.1 Desulfuromusa sp. | reverse complement strand
GGAAGAGGAAAGCCATCCATCAGCGGTGTTGGAACCTCATATTTTGCAATCCGCAACCGCCGCAACAGTGATTTAGTCGGAACCCGGCGATAATTTTTCATCGAATGAATTTTGGGGGCTTTGGTCTGCCGGTATTGCACCCCGGCATCCTGCATCGTTTTTTTGGCCTGATCACAGGCCTCACGGGGAAACAAATCCTCCGGACAGGCATACAGGGTACAGAGTCCGCAAGAACAGCAGTAGGTTGCAAACTTGTTCCAATAATCGGCACCACTGGTGGTGAAGGAGAGAGAGCGCATCACTTTGTGAGGCTGGACATCGTAACCCAGCAGATAACGGGGACAAATTTCCGTGCAGGCAGTACACTGATCACAGGCCGATTTACCGATGCGGTTCATCTGTTCGGTCGAGCGGGTTTTTCTTGAAACAAGATAGTGATCAGCGGGCAGAACAATGAGACCGGCACAGGTTTTGGTGACAACCTCATCAAGATCGGTACTGAATCCCCCCATCAATATTCCACTGACCAGCATGACAAAATCACTTTGTGTGGTGCCACCAGCAAAATCAAGCAGGTCACGATAACTGCTCCCCAGCGGAACCCAGAACGATTTCGGCTCTTTAACCAGCCCGGCGACACTGACAAATTTATGGGTGACCGGCGAATCTTTCACCGCCTTACTGACATTGAACAAAGTTTCGACATTGGAGACGACACAACCGACATCAAGGGGAATACCTCCCGGGGGAATCAGTCGACCCGTTGCCAACTGCACCAGTTCATACTCATCCCCGGCAGGGTAAAAATCACCCAGTTCCAGCAACTCAAAATCCGTCCCCTGCAGAGCCTGACGAAAAACGGCAATGGCATTGCGATTTTTCTTCTTGATCCCAACAACCCCCCGGGTGGCACCCGTTGACTCCATCATCAACCGGAGTCCATCGAGGATCTCGGCACTTCGGTGGGTCATCAGCTCGACATCTTTATGGATCAGCGGCTCACACTCAGCACCATTGACCAACACATATTCGACCTGAGATTGCCCCTTGATATGAGTTGGGAAACCACCCCCACCCGCACCCACAACCCCGGCGTTTTTTATTTTTTCAACAATCTGCATGCTCATCCTTGATATTTCTAAGCTGTTTTCACCTTTGCCTGTGACTCCCAATCGGCCGGATAGGTCACATAGAGAAACCGGGCAAACTCTGGAACATTGAACTGGATAGCGGTATTTTTAGGGATCAGAATCACATCGCCAGCTTCACCAACGACCTTGCGGCCGGCAATAATAATTTCCAGTTTCCCCGCAATGACATAATCAATCTCATCATAGTTGAGAACCCAATCAAAGCAGGATGCTTTCATCTCCATCACCCCACAACCAAGCCGTGGGCTCTCCTCAAGAGAAAAAATATCGCTCAGATAAACCTTATCCTCAGGCTTCCCGGTGGCAAACGGTTCCGGCTCTACATCAGCAGTACGAACCGAGATAACACCACTATCGGCATCGACCTTTTTCTTTATCGCCGCAGTTGCACCCAGAGCTTGTTCAGCCACCACCTGCTGAATAACTTTTTTCAGCTGTTCATCATCAATGGGAAAAGTTCCCATCAGTGCTGATTCTCCAGTTTTTCCATAACTTTTCGGGTTACATCGGTTACGAGTTGCCGGTCGGTAATTGAAAAATCACTCTGTAACAGCTGTTCAATTCTCCCGCGTAAATCTGTCGCCACAGTCGTTGCGGCTTTTGCTTCCGGTTCTATTTTGGGCTTAGCAGGTTCACCATAAACGACGGTAATATTCTTTTCCTGCAAATAATCTTTTGCCCCGGGTGTCAAAATAAGTGTCTGCCCGACATAGAGCCTGTTTTCATCGTGACAGATAAACTCGTCAATATTGTCACGTCTGACCAACTGTTTTGCCATATTTCACCTCATAAATAACTGTGACAGGGATGCTATTTGTGATTACCGGGAACATCAACTTCATCAATGATGCCGATAATTGAAGCATCAACCAGAGCATGCTCCAGTTCTGCCGACTGTCGGGCAGAACTTCCGGTGGCCACCAGAACCCGTTCTCCGATTCCTGCCCCAACCAGATCAGCAGCAACAAAACTCTCTTTCTCCTCATTCAGACAAACATCAATCCGCCTGACTATCATTAATTTCAATCCGATCAGAGAATCATTTTTTCTGGTCGCCCAGACATTGCCAACTACATCGCCGATAATCATTTATCACGCCTTTCTTCTTTCAGAAGTTGAATCCCCCGCTCTTTTGCACTATCGATTGCAAGTGGGGTCAGTTGCACATCCGAGCGTAACCGTAACACCGAAACCCCCCGCCGGGAGGCTTCGATCACGTCCTTTTCGGTGATCAGCGACAGATTGAGGCTGGTAGATTCCTTTTCTGCTCTGCCGACTTGCTGCAAACCAAAACCACGCAAAGTTTCCTCGTAGCATTCATAGAGTTGTAAAAGTGCTGCCGATGCTGTTGCGCTGAATTGGTGATATTCAAATTCAAAAATTTCAACACCTTGACCAGCCAGCAGAAAATCCAGAATTTTTGTCTGTAGTGGATCAGTTGCCCGCCCAAGAGCCAGATCCGCCATCTGACCGCAGGACAAAAATGGAACAATCACCCGCTCTGGATGCATATTCATCTCGACCGAATCCCAGTAGACAACTTGCTGATTTGAGCCCAGAGATGCCAATACCGGAGCAACCTTTTTCTCGTCCTGCCGGGCCAGAATCAACACCGGTGCAGTAGCAACGGTCTGTTGTAACTGGCGGAGGACTTCCCGGACAATGGTTTGAACTAAATCATCAATTGCCATAAGCAGTATCTTTCCACATCACAATAACTGACCGGTCATCTCGGGAACCCAGCCACAGGCATTTCCCTCATCAAAATCGATATGCATCGCGAGCCGATAGTTTTCATTAACCCGAACCAGAACTGACTCAAAAACAACGGCGCGGAGATCACCCACCCGAATTCTGACCATATCCTTATCTTTTACCCCCAGCCGACCGGCATCATCCGGGTGCATATGCAGGTGGCGGGCCGCAATAATCAACCCCTCCTCAATGGTCAAACTATCCCGGTCAGTAACAATCTGGACAGGGGAAGAACCAGTTGTATCTCCGGACTGCCGAGTCGGGGGATTCACCCCCAGCACGCGCGCATCAGTCATGGAAATTTCTACCTGAGTTTTCCCGCGGGCCGGACCAAGAATCGCAATTTTATCAAGTGTTCCGGAAGGACCGACCAACCGAACCCGTTCCTGGCAGAGAAACTGTCCCGGCTGCGATAACTCCCGAACCGGGGTCAAATCTTTTCCAAACAGTCGCTCTACATCTGCCGCACTCAGATGGACATGATGGGCAGACAATTCTACCGGAATCGTGTTGTCCACAGTAGTGATTTTAGCCATGACCCGAGCGACAATTTCATCAACAGTCTGATTCTCCATCGGATCTCCAGCGGCGGTGGATTTCTGTGCAACGGTCAACATCATCACGTAGATAGCACTGCTCAACCGGTTCAAAGCTTGGACAATATCGTTCCGCTCAATCTGGCCATTGAGAGTGAAAGCTGTCACCGCTGCGAGCTCGACCTGCCTGATAAGAGTTCGTAAACAGTTCAACGAGAGGAGAATTGGGTCCATCTCCGCTGAAATATCCAGATGTTTAAGGCCGAAATACTTCTGCGTCTGATGGGAGCGATCTCTGATCTCCGCAGCACTGAATCCGAGCAGATCACATGGCTGCAGGATCTCCCCGATAACTTCAGCCCGTAAAATTGCCCGGGCGCGATCCAGCAACTCTCCTAAATTCTGACTTAAAGCAAAATTGTCAGCGGCTTCAAGCTGTTGCTGCAACAGAAAAACCTCAGCCTGAAACTGATCCAGCAGGCCCCGAAAGATGATCCGTGGATGATCCTTGGAAACCAGCTGATTTCCCGTCAACTGGGTCATATGCTCAGGCTTCTCGGCATAGTTGGTGCCGCCTTCAGCAGCAACATATTTTGCCTTGGCACCTGCCACTGAAATCCCTGCAGCAGCACTGCCACGAAGCAGTTTAACCCGCCGTTCACTGAGAAATTGCGCAGCTGCCGGGGTCAGAATCTGACCATCCTGCAGAGAAAATACTTCTGGAACCTTCTGCAAAAAACTTTTTCTTAAAAAAGATTCCGTTATAACCTTCTCGGTCACTTCTTGTCTTTACCCGGGAGGATCAATTCAATTTCATCATGTGGTCGTGGGATAACGTGAACACTCACCACTTCACCAACTTTTGCTGCCGCTGCAGCGCCGGCATCGGTCGCTGCTTTTACCGCACCAACATCACCGCGAACCAGAATTGCAACCAACCCACTGCCAACCTGAACTTTTCCAACCAGGATGACATTTGCAGCTTTGACCATTGCGTCTGCTGCTTCCAGAGCTGAAACAAAACCTCTTGTTTCTACCATTCCAAGTGCACTTAATACGGCCATTGTCTCTTTCTCCTTTTGTTGTTGAGCCCGCTCCATCAGAAGAGTAATCCTGACGATAACTGATCTATAACAATGCTACCCTTTCAATTTGGGCAGCAGCATTTCCACCTCATCATGAGGTCTCGGGATGACATGAACACTCACCACTTCACCAACTTTTGCTGCAGCGGCAGCACCGGCATCGGTCGCTGCTTTGACGGCACCAACATCACCACGAACCAGAATTGCAACCAAACCGGTTCCCACCTGGGTTTTTCCGATCAGGGTGACATTTGCCGCCTTGACCATCGCATCAGCAGCTTCCACGGCAGCGACAAAACCTTTTGTCTCAACCATTCCTATTGCACTTGATGTTGCCATTGTTTTCTCCTTAAGTTATTGAGCTTGTTTAAAATCTTTATCCGCAGACTATTATCAGCCCTCAGACGGGACATAATTCAGCTTTTTCAGTTGTTCAACAACCAGCTGGCTGATTGCTTCAATATCGATTTTATTATCAACCACTTTTTGTGGGGCAGTCTCATTCAAACCGTAAGCGATATAGCGGATATTGAAGAGATGTTTCACCCCGACATTGTCGCTGGTGGAACTTCCCCCCACCGGACCGCAGCCCAGGGTGAGAGATGGATCAAGGTTAGTCGTGACCCCCACAGCACCAAGGCTGGAAGGGGAATTAACCAGAACCCTTGAAACCGGCTGGGTTAAAGAAAAGTGGCGAATAACCTCTTTATTATTTGAGTGGATCGCCATTGAGTGCCCCAACCCACCATTCTGCAACAGCTGGCGGCACAGGTCAGCAGCAGCATGCCAATCGCTCACCGTATAAAACCCCAGCAGACTGGTGAGTTTTTCGTAGGAAAACGGATAGCCGGGGCCAACGCCCTGTTCTTCGTAAACCAGCAGCCTGGTTCCGGCCGGAATCTCAATACCGGCCAGTTTAGCTAATGCATCTGCAGATCTCCCCACAATAGCAGGATTCATACTGCCGCGTGCCCCCTGCATCAGCCCTTTTACCTTCTCTGCCGCAGTTCCCTCAAGGAAGTAACACCCCTCATCGTGCAGAGCTTTTTTAACCTCGTCCGCGATGGACTCTTCAACAATCAGCGCCTGTTCAGATGAACACACGGTGCCGAAATCAAACGTCTTACCTGCCATAATCCGCCGAACCGAGGTTTTAATCTCGGCACTTTTTTCCAGAAAAACCGGGACGTTCCCCGGCCCGACTCCCAGAGCCGGAGTTCCGGAACTGTAGGCTGCCTTCACCATAGCCGGACCGCCGGTTGCCAGAATCAGGTCAGCCTGTTTCATCAGCTCCGCAGTCCCTTCCAGAGTCGGAACGGTGATCATACTGACCAGATCAACCGAAATCTTCAGCTCCGTAAGAACCTGCTGAATAATGGTCACTGTTTTACCAATACACTTGACCGCCGTCGGA
>JAUVCS010000228.1 GCA_030590745.1 Desulfuromusa sp. | reverse complement strand
ACCGGAACGTTGCTGGTTCCAGCATTTTCATCGGCAAGCCGGTTTAAATTGAGAGCGGTTTTAAAAAAGGCCGGAGTCACCATTGAGGTTAACCATTTGCGTTCGGTCGCTGCAGACGCTGAAGCGGGAATTACCGGAGTGAATTTTGCCATCGCCGATACCGGTACTCTGGTTCTTGAAAGCACCGCAGAAGATATTCGCCTGGCAACAACACTCCCGCCCAAACAATTTGCCCTGCTTGATCCTGAAAAGATTGTTGCCGATGGAATCAAGGCGGTGAAGCCATTGCGCCAATTCCACCAACGTGATCCCCGTAATTATATCGCCTATGTCACTGGACCAAGTCGCACTGCCGATATTGAACGGGTGTTGACTATCGGTGTCCATGGACCGAAAGAGTTATTTATTATACTGGTGCCGGGTCTTTCTGACGATTTTATGGAAATGTAACTTTTTTTAACCACAGAGGCATTGAGGCACTGAGAAAACCCTGAATGGGTATGGATTTTCTCTGTGCCTCAGTGACTCTGTGGTGACCTCTTTGTTTGTGTTATAGGCTTGTTTCTCAAAGGAAAAACCAATGAACAAACAGCGTAGTAAAGATTATCGCCAGCGGATTGATCAGGCTCTGGCAACCCCTAAACTTCAGGAGGCTCTGCATCAGTTTGGTGATGCGTTTCTCCTTTCTCGGGAGAAAGCCTTTGCCGGTCTTGATTTTGAGGATCTGCGTAGTAATATTGCGGCGATGAAAACCGGGGTGCGGGAAAATCATGAGGAATTATTGCAACAATTCATTGCCAACGCTGAAGCTGCCGGAACGATTATCTATCAGGCAAAAACGGCTGATGATGCCAATCGCTATATTGCCGAGTTGGCAAAGAAAAAAGGGGCGAAGCTGGTAGTAAAAAGTAAAAGCATGGTCAGTGAAGAGACCCATCTGAGTGCGGCATTGGAAAAAGCTGGAATCCAGGCGCTGGAAACTGATCTTGGAGAGTGGATAGTGCAACTGGCAGGGCAGCGGCCCAGTCACATGGTGATGCCGGCGATTCATATGTTCCAGGAAGAAATTGCCGAACTGTTCAGCAAGGAAACCGGCCAACAGGAACCCGCGGAGATTGAACATCTGGTCGAAGTCGCTCGCAACCAACTGCGCCAAAGCTATCTGGATGCTGATATCGGCATTACCGGAGCCAATATTGCGGTTGCCGAAACTGGCGGGATTGCGCTGGTGACTAACGAGGGGAATGCGCGCCTCGCTTCAACTCTGCCGAAAGTTCATGTCGCTCTGGTGGGGATTGAAAAACTGGTACCGACACTGGAGGATGCTGCTCGAATTGTTCAGGTTCTGCCGAAAAATGCCACCGGACAATTGTTGACATCCTACGTCACCTGGATTCGTGGTGCGGTTCCCTGTGACGGGGCAGAAAAAGAATTCCATATTGTATTGCTCGATAATGGCCGCAGTGCACTGGCGGAATCGCCCCACTGTCGTGATGCTCTCAACTGTATCCGTTGCGGTGCCTGTGCCAATGTCTGCCCGGTTTATCAGACCGTTGGCGGGCATGTTTTCGGCCATATTTATATTGGTGCTATCGGTATTATTCTGACCGCGTTCTATCATGGATTGGATAATGCCGCAGAGCTGGTCAAAGCGTGTATTGGTTGTCGTTCCTGTGTTGCAGTTTGTCCAAGCAATATCGATCTGGAAGAGATTATCCTTCATCTGCGCGAAAAAGTCGGTGATGAAGAGGGGATCGGGGTGGGAAAAGCTCTGGTGTTTCGCAAGGTGATGCAGAATCGTAAGTTGTTTCATACCATGATCAAGGCGGCCAGCTTGCTGCAGAAACCGGTCACCCGTGGTGAGCGAACCATTCGCCACCTGCCCTTGTTTTTCTCGCCGTTGACCGAATGGCGAACTCTCCCAGCAGTTGCTGATGTAGCATTGCGGGACTGTTTCAATAAACAGCCACAGCGGGTTGAAAAGCCGCGCTATCGGGTGGCTTTGTATGGCGGTTGTGCCAACGATTTCCTCTATCCTGAGTTGGGGCTGGATCTGATTCAGGTGATGAATGCTCTCGATGTCGAGGTTTATTATCCCTTGGATCAAAATTGTTGTGGTATTCCGGCGATCTATTCGGGTGACAAGGAAACGGCGGTAGAACTTGCCAAACAGAACATCAAGGCGCTGTTGGCTGATAATCCCGATTATGTTTTGACGACCTGCCCAACCTGCGCTATGGCATTGAAGCAGAATTTCGTCGAACACCTCAAAGATAATCCAGCCTGGGCGGAACGGGCAGAACAACTGTCAAAAATCACCATTGATGCGGCCAGTTTTGTCTTGAATCAACTGGATGGTGCTGAAATGTTCGTCGATCTGGCCAAAAGTGAAAAAATCACCTATCACGATTCCTGCCACCTCAAGCGTGGTGTCGGTGTCTGGCAGGAACCTCGTCAGTTGATTGAAAAGTCGGGCCATGAACTGGTGGAAATGGATCATGCTGATCGCTGTTGCGGATTTGGTGGCTCTTATTCGTTAACCAGTCATCCTGAAATTGCGAAAAAAATTCTGCAGGATAAGGTCACCGATATTAAAGCCTCAGGTGCAACCTGTGTGGCGATGGATTGCCCCGGATGTATGATGCAGATTCGCGGTGGGTTGGAAAAAGCTGAAGTCCCGATTCGCGCCCAGCATACTATTGAACTGTTGGCTGAAGCTCTCAGGAACGAGGGAACTCAAAAATAGACCTTCTATCTATTCGTTGATTCCTTCCCATTATTTGCCCCGCCGGAAACTTTTT
>JAUVCS010000131.1 GCA_030590745.1 Desulfuromusa sp. | reverse complement strand
GCGATCCACGGAGTGAGTTTGTGGCGGCTGACGGCAAAGCAACCAAGAATAAATATCAGAGACAAGGTAATATCAAAAACCACCTCTAGAACTATGAATTCTTCAAGGAGCGGAGATAAAATAATGGTTAATAACAAGATGATCAATAGAGAATGAAATCGGTTCGGGGCTGAAAATTTCATAGATTTACCTGCAGGAAGGCCAGGTTTGCACTGGCACTCTATTTATGTTGGGTCGGTCGTCTGTTAATCAATGATTGAATTTCACTATAAATACTCGAGTGAAACTCAGGCCGATATTTCTTGATCTATCCTGACAATCTAGCATCGATGCCGGTTAATCTCAATCCAATCAATACTATTCCCCCTGATCTGATTGATTCAGAATTACCACTGCTTGCGGAAGTCACCAACCAGATTCTTGCTATTAAAATTGTTATCCAGAAAAAAAATATGTTACGATTTCTCTCAAGTCATGGATTTTTTTTGGTATCTTCAATTGTCATGCAGTTATGTATATATAAAGCAAGGGGTCATTCTTTATGAGTGGTGAAGTTTTTTCCGGGAAGATTGATGCTTCTAATCCCGATAAAGCGATTCAGATTGCCGACCGAATCTGGTGGGTGGGACATATGCTGCCCGGAGATCCTTTCCAGTGTCATGTTTATCTGATTGAAAATGGTGATCAATCTGTGTTGATTGATCCTGGTTCCAAGATAACCTTCCAAAACACCCTGAGTAAAATTGAAGATATCATCCCTTTTGACCATATCCGTTATTTTATTTGTCAACATCAAGATCCTGATATCACTGCTGCGTTACCCCTTATCGATGAGATGGTCAGCCGCGAAGATGCTGTAATCATCAGTCATTGGCGGGTGATTGCGTTGTTAAAACATTATGGGTTAAAGCTGAAATTCATGTGTGTGGAAGGGCTAGGCTGGAAACTTGATCTTGGCGGGAGGGAGTTGGAGTTTACCCTGACCCCCTATCTACATTTTGCCGGAGCTTTTTGCACTTTTGACTACCAGAGCAAGACTCTTTTTTCCAGTGATCTGTTCGGTGGATTTACCGAGAAATGGCAATTGGTTGCCGAAGATGAGTCTTATTTTGAGGCAATCCGCCCTTTCCATGAACACTATATGCCATCCCGGGAAATTCTTTACCACGGCTTGACCAGGTTGGAAAAGTACCCGGCAAAAATGATTGCTCCCCAACATGGATCTATTATTCCAGAGAAACTGATCCCTTTTATGTTCACTCAATTGAAGGATATTGACTGCGGCCTTTATCTTTTGACCCACACCAGCACCAATGTTCTGAAATTATCCAAGCTGAATCATTTATTGCATAATTTTATGGAAGCAATGGTCTCTTATACGGACTTTAGAGAAATTGCCGCGGAGTGTCTGATGCAGGTTGGTCAGGTTATTCCGGCAATCAATCTGGAGTTCTATGCTTTGGATAACAATTCTTCCTGCCTGCTGTTCAGTTCCAAGTCGATGTTTCAACCGATTGAAATAGTTATTCCAAAAGAGTTTTCCGGATTGATCGGAAGTGGCTTTAAAGAGTGGCTGGAAATTTATGGTAACCATGTGGCTTACTCTTGTAATGTCCCTCTCGGTGGAGGCGATCCGGTCTGCCGACTGACAATTCCATTGCTTGATCCCAATACCAAGATTATTCAATCTATTGCGGTTTTTTATTTGTCATCTCAGGACGAACCGGAAGATGAAGTCATTGAGACTTTACGGCGGGTTTCAGCCCTCCTGAATATTGCGGTTGAAAGGGAGTTGGTGCAACGTTCTTTAAAGCAGGAGCGGCAGAAATTTTATGAACAGTCAATCCGTGATCCGTTGACAACTTTATATACCCGTCTCTATATGCGAGAATTGGTGCAGCGTCTTTTAGGTCTGAATGATCGTGATCCAAAGGCGACCGTTGGTTTGATCTCTTTGGATATTGATAATTTTAAACTGGTGAATGATACCTTTGGTCATCAGGCTGGGGATAAGGTGATCTGTGAGGTCTCCTGGATAATTTTACAAGAGACCCGGGAGAGCGATGTGCAGGTACGGCTTGGTGGGGAGGAATTTGCTATCTTCATCGTTTCACAACCCCTGGAGAAAATTAAAGTCATTGCCGAGAGGATTCGCAATGCGGTTGCTAATATGTCATTCAAGGGTTCAATGGCAAATCATAAATTCAGCTTGAGTGCCGGGGTTATAGTTCGGCAGAAGGGTGAGGATCTCAATGGTGCGCTACAACGTGCTGATGTTTTACTCTATCAGGCAAAACATCAGGGACGAAACAGGGTTTGTAGCGAATTGGAAGAATAAATTTTATCTACAAATAATCTATCACCAGTGATTGTTTCTGCTTGCAAATTTGTAGTGTTTTAGTGTATTTAATGCCTCCATGTCACACTGTTTTGGGGTGTGATGTCATCAGGAACATCAGCAGCATCCTGCGGATTCAATTTCCGCAGGGACTTGAAGTTTTAAGTCCCTATCGTCTAGCCTGGCCCAGGACACCGCCCTTTCACGGCGGCGACGGGGGTTCGAATCCCCCTGGGGACGCCAAAACTTTAAAAGCCTTTTCCATTTTTCGGGAAGGGCTTTTTTAGTTTGCTCCTTGTTATGCTTGATTAAGCTTGATTGTAATACACTTGGAGAATAAAAAAATTAGCCTGCAATATCTGCGGGATAAGGTGATTGTCGAATCATATTTTTCGCTATTTTTATTTTTCTGAACTGATTATGCTAGCAGCCTGATTTCTCATGATGATCGGTAAAGTTTGACAGGCTCCTGGCGTGCCAAGCGCTGAAGGGTAAACAGATGTCTCAATCCAAGCGGTGCGTAGAAATCTTTTCTGATGGAGCATGTTCCGGAAATCCGGGACCTGGCGGTTACGGGACCATCTTGCGCTATGGGAAGCATGAAAGAGAACTTTCCGGGTACGCTGCTGAAACAACCAATAACCGGATGGAAATGTTGGGGGCTATTGCTGGTCTTGAGGCCCTCAAGCAACCTTGTCAAGTGCGTCTGATCTCCGATTCTCAGTATCTGGTCAAGGGGATGACTGAGTGGATCGAGGGGTGGCAGCGCAAGGGTTGGAAAAATTCGAAAAAAGTGGAAGTTGCTAATCGTGATTTATGGGAACGGTTGCTGGAAATGGTGAAAGAACATCAAGTCGACTGGGTTTGGGTCAAAGGGCATGATGGTCACCCGGAAAATGAGCGCTGTGATGAACTGGCGCGTCTGGAGATTATCCAGGCTTCTGAAAATAGCGAATAAATTGTATTTTCAGGGAGTAAGCGATGATGATTGAAAAACAGCTTGAACAATTTCTTGCGTCACCAGTGTTTGCAGTTGTTGGGGCATCAACCAATCGTGATAAATACGGTAATAAGGTCCTGCGTTGTTACCAGCAGAATGATCGACCGGTGATCCCGGTCCACCCCAAAGAAAAACAGATTGAAGGTGTCGATTGTATCGCCACAATTGCAGATCTTCCTGTTGAGGTGGAGAGTCTTTCGGTGATTACACCACCTGCAATCACCGAAAAAATTGTTGAGCAGGCAGCGGCTAAAGGGATCAAGAATATCTGGATGCAACCGGGTGCCGAAAGCCCCGCAGCAGTGCAATATTGTGAAGAGCAAGGGCTTAATGTCATTGCCGACGGTAGTTGTCTGCTGGTGGTATTGAGGTGTCACGAAGGGTAACTTGAGGTGGTTTTTTATCAAGTGCCATACTGATTCACGGGAAGTGTTTAATTAACAGAATCCATTTGCAGGGTTTTCTTTTCCCCCTCTAGCACGACCCCCGCCAGTAGCTTTTACCTGTTAGTTCAATAATATTGATCCCGGACTGACAGGTTGTTGAATAATAGTGTTGGTCATGAGGGTCTATTTTTGCCCCTTCATAACTTCTCTTGCGCAAGGATTTTTATTATGGATGTACTGCAGCAGCGTTTTGGTCGGCTGAAAGATGGACTATCGCGACAGGTTATTGGACAGCCAGAATTAATTGAACGTCTGCTGATCGCACTGTTGGCCGATGGTCATCTCCTGGTTGAGGGAGCTCCTGGGCTGGCTAAAACCCGCGCTATCCGGCAACTAGGTGAACTGTTGGAGGGGAGTTTTCACCGCATCCAGTTTACCCCTGATTTACTGCCGGCAGATCTGACCGGCACTGACGTTTATCGTGCAGAGGATGCCACCTTTACTTTTCAGCCGGGACCATTATTTCATAATCTGATCCTTGCCGATGAAATCAACCGTGCGCCAGCCAAAGGCCAGTCAGCGCTACTTGAGGCCATGGCAGAGAGACAGATCAGTGTCGGACAGACGACTTACCAACTGGCAGATCCCTTTCTGGTGATGGCGACCCAGAACCCGATTGAGCAGGAGGGGACCTATCCTC
>JAUVCS010000256.1 GCA_030590745.1 Desulfuromusa sp. | reverse complement strand
GGTCCGACAGGCTGCTGGCACATTTGGAAGATTTTGAGATTTTTCGCACAGAATCTTACCACGACATTTCATAAATGAACAACAACATAGATGCTGGCGTCGCAAAAAGTCCGATCCACTGTGTTGCAGCGATTTTTCAAGACCTTGACATGCCTATGTATGCCTTCGTCTTTGAGAAACCACTACGCCTTGTGGGACGAATTTTTTGCTTAGCCATCTGGTTCATTTTTGCGAGTGCATTCTTAGACGGGTTTATTTTGATTGACACTTTAAGTTTGATTTTGTTATAAATCGCCCACCGTTAAGGGGCTGTAGCTCAGTTGGGAGAGCGTTTGACTGGCAGTCAAAAGGTCCGCGGTTCGATCCCGCGTAGCTCCACCATAAAATTAAAGGGTTACAGATTTTAATCTGTAACCCTTTTTTTGTTTTATTGACAAATGCTGTAAGAAATCGACCTGAAAGGGTGTTGAAAAACGTTTTCGAGGCCGCGAGTGCAATGCGAAAATTGTCGAAAGAGCGCAGTTTACACCTTGTAAATGAGTATTTTGAGACAATTTTCAACGCAGCAATCGCAACGCAGATAGTTTTTCAACCGCCTGCTAAACAACAAATTGCCCGTCAGGAAGAAAAACTCTGGGGTTAAAATTCGATCCGCAATTCTCCGATAACCCCCTGAACCCGGGAATGATTCTGCCACTCGTCGGTGTATCTGATGGAGGAACTGAAACCCGACTTCCCCAGAAAATTCAGACCTGCACTCATCTTCAAGGTATGGCGATCCTCTTTCCGCCCCACAATGGTAAACGACGCATCTCGAAATCCAGCAAATGAAGCCGTCATCATCCGGTCGTCAATGCCAAAATCATAATTCCAGGCTGCACTTATTTCAGGAACAATTATCCCGACGGATGTTTCAAAGCCCCTGCTTACACGCCCTCCAAGATCAAAAGACAAGGAGTCAGTATGACGATCGTCCATGACAAGATTAAAATCACCAGCACCGGTCGTCTCAAAGTCTGACTCATCCAGGTAGATATATTGCAGGGCAACAAACGGCTGAAGAAGATAATCAGTCAGCATAAAATTGTAACCGCTCTCACCATAAACCGAGATACTGTATCCACGATGGTCACTTGTCGTCTGCACGGGATTTAAAAAAGCGGTAAAATTACGCACATTATCGTAATCATGGCGACCAAAAGAGACAACTCCATCAAGATAATATCGATCGGTGAAATAACTTGTGTACACGGCAACAATGGTACTGTCAATATCACCATCCCCCTGGTTGTCATCAACATCCAGAGAAATTCTGGAATGTCCGACAGAGAACCCCAGGGTCAATTTATCTCCGAAGGTGGCATCAAGGCCGCCGACAATACTGTGTGAACTATAATCATAGGAGGCAAAGTCTTCATCAGAATCCTGATCACCCCAGAACCCGGTCATATTCATCCACATGCCATAGGGATCCTCCGGCTCCTTTTTCTGACTGTACAGTTGAGCCAATCTTGAGTTTGAACCATTGGAAGCCAGAAGGACCGGATTTTCATACAAAAATCTTTCTGCTTGCGACAAACTGGATGGCATTCTCCCCGCCCGGTGCATATTACGCATCCGCATAATCAGAGGCTGAACAAACTGTTGTGTCAGCTGCAATGTAGCTTGGGTAAAGTTGTCATAATAATCTGGTATCAGAGGAGCATAAGTATCAGCAAGCTCCTCAACATCAGCAAGTAAAAACAGATAACGAATGTACGGATCCATATTTTCTGCACCACCGGCAAGCTGAACATCATTAAAGTAGCCGCCAATCGCATCCTGATTTCTGGTCAAGCCGGCCGGAGAGAAATCGATATCAAGACCAACAGCCAGACTATTTGGATTCGGGGTCACCAACTGATAATTCACCACCGCAGAAGATGGAACCAGCAACTCGGCATCCGCATTGATGACACCCAGGTCACCCGTGACGATTGCCAGGATATGTCTTCCCGGCATGAGTTCTTCAGGATTGAAGGTATTTAATTCAACCTCCCCCGAAACAATGGCGCTTCCAGTCCCTTTGATCAAGTCGGTATGATTACCATCAAAATCCAGATCGACATGGTAGATCCCATCCACGGTCTGCACAAAGTTGCCACTCAGGTTGGTCTCCATGGGGTTATCCAGCCCACCGGGAGAGATGCTTCCGGCATTGGTCACGGTATTGCCGTCACCAACAGCCAGAATAGTTCCCGAGAGCAACGAATCCCTCGACCAATTATAAAAACTGTTCTGGCCGTCACCCAGATCGACATTGCCGATAATCGTCCCATAATTGTGAATTATTTCACTACCCGTGGTACCAGAAATCGCCATCCCGTCAAGACCGTCAACCGTTGTAACAAGTGCATAATTTTCA
>JAUVCS010000094.1 GCA_030590745.1 Desulfuromusa sp. | reverse complement strand
CAAAGCACTATCCGCATTGATCACACCGCCTGGGGGCAATTTCTGTCCAAGCATCTGTTGATCGGCGAGTTGGGGAGCGCAAACCTGCTTCGTTATGCTGCGGTTAGTCCTGAGGATAAAAAGGCTCTGGATAAATATATTACTGAATTAGCTGTTGCCCCGATTTCGAAACTGAATCGTACGGAACAAAAATCACTTTGGATCAATCTTTACAATGCATTGACGGTCAGGACAATTCTTGATCACTACCCGGTCAAGAGTATTCGGGATATCCGCTCGGGTTGGTTCAACTCCGGTCCCTGGGATTTAAAACTGGTTAAAGTTGCCGGGATAGACATCTCTCTGAATGATATTGAACATCGCATTCTCCGACCCATATGGTTGGATAACCGGGTTCATTATGCGGTTAATTGCGCCAGCCTGGGGTGCCCCAATCTACAGATAGAACCTTTTACTGCAGAGAATATGGATCGCCTGCTTGATAGTGCGGCTCACGATTATGTGAACAGCCCGCGCGGAGTTGACCTTGCCAGTGGAAAATTGACCGTTTCGAGTATCTACGATTGGTTTCAGGTAGATTTTGGAAATTCTGAGACGAGCCTGCTTGCTCATCTGGAACAATTTTCAGATCCAGCCCTTGCCGATAAACTGAAAAGCTATCAGGGGTCAATTTCCTACCAATATAGCTGGGACTTGAATCAAGAGTAGTGGACGCGTTCATAATAAACCCCTTCCGGTGAGTTGACATCCAATAGATGACCTGTTAGGTTGTGTATTAATAAACCGAACGGTCTGTTTTTTTTGGAGAGATGATATGTCAACTAAGGGTGAACAAACTCGCGAAAAAATATTGAACGAAGCCAGACTTCTATTTAAGCAGAAAGGTTTTGGTGCAACGACAATCAATGATCTTCTCGATGCGTCTGGAACAACCAAAGGGAATCTCTATTTCCACTTTTCCGATAAGGAAGCCGTTGTCCTGGAAGTTCTCCAACGTGAGCAGCAATCCTTCTATCGCTTTATTGACCAGGCTTTCAGTGGAAAATCAGCGGCTGCCGGGCTGGATCATTTTTTTCACAACGCTCTGGAAAAAAATCGCCAGAGTGGTTTTGTTGGAGGCTGTCTGTTTGGTAATGCGGCACTTGAAACCAGTGACACGTCCCCTCTTTTTGCTGGTTTGGTTCGAGATGTTTTTACTGAATGGATAAAGAAATTTGAAGAGAAAATTTCTTCTGCACAGGCCGCCGAACAAATCCGTACTGATATTCCGGCCGGCGATCTGGCTGAGATGGTGGTGGCAACAGTTGAAGGGGGGATTATGCAGTCGCGGTTACAAAAATCGGCAGATCCTCTGAAACGCTCTCTGGAGACTCTGAGAAGGGTTCTGGGGCTGAAGGTAAACCAATAGAAAGGATATTATCATGACACGAATTTCAATGATCGATCCTGTTACGACTGAGAGTCATGTCCAGGAGATATTTGCAGAAATCAACACAGCTTTTGGCCGGATTCCTAATTTATTCAAAACCTACGCTCATCACCCGCCACTTCTGGAAGCAAACTGGAACAAGGTTAAGCGGGTGATGATGGAGGGTGTCCTGGCCCGAAAAGTTAAAGAATCAATTGCGGTGTTGGTCTCAAAGGATAACAGCTGTCGTTACTGTATTGCCGCCCATGAGGGGGCACTACAGAGCATTGGCGTTTCTACTGAAGAGATCAGAATGATTGAAACCGATCTTGATCAGGCTGACTTTACCCCCAAGGAAAAAGCCCTCATCCAATTGGCTCGCAAAGCGAACTCAACGCCACTGCAGGTGGCTGATGAAGATGTGGCCGCAACCCGTACGGCAGGGGCGACGGATGCAGAGATCGTTGAGGCTTTGGGAGTGATGGAGCTGTTTACAGCATTTAACAAGTTTCTTGATACACTAGAAGTTGAGCTTGGATAACTTGCTGAATTGTGCATGGTTCTTGAACATTTTCAAGGCTTTCTAAGAGGTAAATTATGCGTGGTCGAACTCCTAAAATAATTATTCTCGTGGTTATTGCGATCCTGATTGCAGGTTTTTTCATCTTTGATCTGGGGCAATATCTGACCTTAAGTTATCTCAAAAGTCAGCAGCAGGTGTTCAACGATTATTACCAGCACAACCGCTTTTCTACCCTGTTGATCTATTTTGGCGTCTACATTCTGGTCACGGCTCTTTCTCTGCCGGGGGCGGCGGTGATGACCCTTGCCGGGGGGGCACTGTTCGGCCTCTGGACTGCGGTGGTGGTGGTCAGCTTTGCCAGCAGTATCGGAGCAACTCTGGCATTTCTGGTTTCCCGTTTTCTGTTGCGTGACTGGGTGCAGGGAAAGTTTGGCGACAAGTTACAGGCAATTAATGACGGGATAGAAAGAGAGGGGGCTTTCTATCTGTTCTCACTCCGGTTGGTGCCCCTCTTTCCCTTCTTTGTTATCAATCTGGTGATGGGGTTGACGCCGCTCAAAACATCCCTTTATTACCTGGTCAGCCAGGTGGGAATGTTGGCCGGAACCTTTGTTTACGTCAATGCCGGGACCCAGATCGGGCAACTTGAAAGTGCCGGGGGGATTCTCTCTCCCGGGCTGTTAATCTCATTTGCGCTGCTGGGGATCTTCCCTCTCCTCGCGAAGCGCATTCTTGGCATCTTTCAGGCGCGTAAAGTCTTTGCTGGTTACGCTAAACCACAGAAATTTGATTACAACCTGGTGGTGTTGGGTGCGGGGAGTGGTGGTTTGGTCAGTTCCTATATTGCCGCAGCGGTCAAAGCGAAAGTGGCATTGATTGAAAAGGACAAAATGGGTGGTGATTGCCTCAACACCGGCTGCGTTCCAAGTAAAGCTCTGCTGCGGAGTGCCAAGATGTTGTCCTATGCAAAGCGGGCTCAGGAATTTGGTTTTAAGAAAGCAGAGATTGATTTTGACTTTGCCACAGTGATGGAGCGGGTTCAGCAGAAAATCGCTCAGGTGGAACCTCATGACTCAGTGGAACGGTATACCAGTCTTGGTGTCGAAGTGATTGAGGGGGAGGCAAAAATCACCTCCCCGTGGACGGTTGAAGTCAACGGAAAAACGTTGACCACCCGGAGCATTATTGTTGCCACCGGGGCAGCCCCTCTTGTCCCCTCGATCACAGGTCTGGATAAAATTGATTATCTGACCTCAGACACCCTGTGGAGTCTGCGTAAACTGCCGCAGCGACTGGTGGTTCTTGGGGGCGGCCCGATTGGCAGTGAAATGACTCAGGCATTTGCCCGTCTGGGAAGTCAGGTGACACAGGTTGAGATGGGGCCACGGATTGTTGGACGGGAAGACCCGGAGGTTGGTGAATTTATCCGGCAGAAATTTACTGACGAAGGAATTCAAGTTCTGACCGAGCATCAGGCGCAGGAAGTGCGGATTGATTCCGGCCGCCAGTGGTTGATCTGTGAGCATCAGGGGGAGAGTGTCGAGATTGAATTCGACCAGCTGCTGATCGCTGTCGGTCGAAGAGCCAATGTGACCGGCTTCGGTTTAGAAGAGCTTGGGGTGGAGATCAGTCCGCGCGGAACGATTGCCACTGATCCTTTTCTCCGGACTAATTTTCCGAATATTCTCTGTGTCGGTGATGTTGCCGGTCCTTACCAATTTACCCATACTGCGGCACATCAAGCCTGGTATGCAGCGGTAAATGCTCTCTTCGGGATGTTCAAAACGTTTAAAGTCGATTATCGGGTGATCCCCTGGTGTACTTTTACCGATGCCGAGGTGGCCAGAGTGGGTCTTAATGAAACCGAAGCAAAGCAACAGAAAATCCCCTTTGAGGTGACCCGTTATGAAATTGACGATCTGGATCGGGCGATTGCTGATAGTGAAGATCATGGCTGGGTTAAAGTCCTGACCAAGCCTGGTTCTGATAAAATTCTCGGAGTAACTATTGTTGGCACCCATGCCGGAGACCTGCTGGCAGAATATGTTCTGGCGATGAAGTATAAACTTGGTTTGAATAAAATTCTCGGGACAATCCACACCTATCCGACCCTGGCCGAAATGAACAAGATGGCTGCAGGTGAATGGAAGCGGGCCCATGCTCCAGAAAAACTTTTAACCTGGGTAGAAAAATACCACACCTGGCGCAGAGGCTGAGGCACGGATGGCTGAATTCTTTCAGAAATACCAAGGGTGTTCCTGCGGGCAACTACCATGGTGGTATTTCGCTGCAGCGGGACAAAAGACCAAGGAGATGACGATGAAAAAAATGGTAATTAGAGGATGTCTGACTGTTTTTATGCTGCTGAGTATTGGTTCTCTGTCAATGGCTGCAGAGATGCCGGAACCCGATGGAGACGTTCTCTGGAATTACATCACGTCGGAGTCTCCCTACACTGAGTGGTCATACTGGCCGGATCATCAGGGGATGCAAGCGGGTCGGGCTCCCCATGGTCCTCTGCATAAGGTTTTTGTAAATAAACAAGCTCTGGAGTCGGCAGCCCCACCCCTGCAATATGGAGCCATTGAGGTCAAAGAGAACTATAGCAAGGATAAGGAACTCAAGGCGATCACCGTGATGTACAAGGTCAAAGGGTATAATCCTGATAGTGGTGATTGGTTCTGGGTTAAGTACAGTCCGACGGGGGAAACCTTAAAGGCTGGCAAGCCGATGGGATGTATCGGCTGCCATAGTGCAAGAGTTGCCAACGATTTTGTTCTGGTTCATGAATTCAAGTAACGCTCATTTGACCCTCAGGAGCCTCACCAGCTCCTGATGTTGGAGAAGATGTCCGTATATGTTTCTTTTTCATCCCTTTCTGCAGCTGAGTGCAACGGTAATTTCTCTGTATGTGTTGGTTCTGGGAATTGCCCGGTTTCGTCGCCTGCATTTAAATCATAAAAACGTTTTCCAGCGGCAACGGCACGTGTTTTTTGGGACCGCCACACTGTTGCTCTGGCTGGTTGGTATGGGTGTCGGACTGGTGGTCGTAAAAATAAACTGGCACGGGTTTCTGATAACTGGAACTCATGGAAACCGACTGGCTA
>JAUVCS010000021.1 GCA_030590745.1 Desulfuromusa sp. | reverse complement strand
TCGCCTGGTTGACGTATTGAGGCAAAATTCTAAACTGCAACGGGATTTACTGGCGGCCCAGGCAACAGAGGAACGACAGGAGGGGAACCTCACGATTCACCAGCAACAAATTGCTGCATTAAGTGAGCAACTGGCCGATATGCAACAGACAAATGACCAATTACTGACCACTATTGAAGAACTGAACCGGGCCTTGGAAAAAGAAAAAATTGCCCGTGAAGCACGACTGGCAAAAGTTAAAAATACCTATAATCAGCTTGTTGGGGCCCTGGAGGAAGAAATAAAACGTGGAGAATTGACAATTTCAAACCTTGAAGGGCAATTGTCGGTCAACCTGCTCAACAATATTCTTTTCGATTCCGGGAAAACCGCAATTAAACCGGCAGGACAAAAAGTACTCAAAAGTCTCGGAGATGTACTGAATAAATTTCCGGACAAAGCGTTACAAATTGCTGGCCATACTGATAATGTCCAAATCAGTAGCCGGTTAATAGAACGCTACCCCTCTAACTGGGAACTTTCAACAGCCCGAGCCACCAGCGTTGTCCATTTTCTGCAGGACAAGGTTGGCCTGAAGGGAGAGCGTTTAGTTGCCGCCGGGTACAGCGAATACCAACCGGTTGCCAGTAATGAAGAAGCTGTCGGTCGTGCTCAAAATCGGCGGATTCAGATTCTGTTGGTTCCCCTTGGAGCAACGTCAACTGCAGAATAAATATAAAAACAAAGTCCGTAGATCAAGCAGATCTACGGACTTTGTTACTAAATAAATCTGTTTAAAACATCCTCACTTCTTGATTTTTGTCATCTTTGACCCTTCTAGAGAAAGGTTATACATAAGACCTTTATTACTGAAAACAAAACCGACAATGGAACTTTTAACCGTTTTAGTATCAAAATCCTTTCCGGCCCCAAATTCAGCTATGGCAACAGACCCATCAACGCCTGCTTCCCACCCCTGACTATTCTGGAAGTCTGACATTGCAGATTGGGTCATAAACAGTAAAATAATACTTTTTTTCTGGGCACCGAGCTGAAATCCAATTGATGCTCCTGCTGTCGAATAATAATCTACAGTTTTCCCCTTGATGCGTAGTACCCCTTCCCCATATTCACCACCGATACCAAAGCCAGCCTTATATACAGCAGGAAAAATCAGTATGCCCACAGATTTTTTTGACAACTCCTTAGCTGCCCCTGTTTTAGCATAAAGCTCCTTCAATGATGCATCTGCGTTGGTATTCAGCTCAACCGCAGATGCGGCATACCCCTGAGTAGAAAATATAACGGCCAGAAACACTAATAAAATTATTTTGGTGCAGTCTCTCATTGTGTTGCTCCACTATTTTAAGTTTTCTCTTACGGGAAAAATGAATCGCGATGTCAGCAACCTAACACCATTCATACAAATCTACAATTCAGAGCACATTACAACCCGATTTCGCCCATCCTGTTTAGCCTGATAAAGAGCATGATCAACCCTCTTGATAAGGGTGTCAGTGCTATCCCCTTCACGAAGCTGAGCTACACCGAGACTGATTGTAATTGTTTCGACACCGGGAAATTGTTCACGCTCTACCTCCTGCCTGATCCGCTCGGCAAAGGGTCCGGCCTCCTCAATCTGAGTATTGGGCAACAGAATCAAAAACTCTTCCCCCCCCCAACGAATCAGCAAATCTCCCTGACGAACCAAACCACGTATCATCCGGGAAAGATGAATAAGCACCTGATCTCCAGCGCTATGGCCAAACTTATCATTAACCTTCTTGAAGTGATCAATATCAAACATAATTAAAGAAAAGGGAGCCCCCCCGTGATTAGCGAGATGGTGCTCCTTGACAACAATTTCATCAAACTTACGGCGGTTATAGGTCTCGGTCAAAGAATCTGTCACCGCTAACTGTCCAACCTTTTTTAGACTTTCATTCAGTTGGGCGGCAAGATCTCCAACCTCAATCAAAGCATTATTCAGTTCGACAGTCCGCTCCTCCACCCGGGACTCCAACTGTTCCCTGGCCTGTTTAATTTCTAATTCTGCCAAGTGACGTTGTTGGTTTTCAGAACCAATTCGGGTCAGAAGATCAAAAAAAAGGACAAAGAACTTCATCAAATAATCGATCCGTTGTTTGGAAACAATCGGAACAGTTTCCAACGCTTGAAGATAAGCTTCTACATCAAAACCAGAAGCAATTGCCTGGCGTCGAAAATAATCATGATCAGGGGGATGGTGGAGAAATTGTCCAAGAAAAAAGAACCCCAAGGGGGCCTTATCAAGCAGAATTGGGATTGCCACCTCAATCAACCCATTCGGGCAGGGATAGGTAAGATACTCCTTCTTAGCCAAATATTCCTGGATTTCTGTTTCACTCAAGATGCAGTTTTTACGGCTTCCAGGAGCAATTTGATGAAAGTTCGTACAGATGTCCTGCCAACCAATAGATACCAGCCAATTATTCTCGGCATCCATCACACCAACGGAGATCCCTGCTGCTTCATGAAAAAAAAGCATTAACTCTCGCAGATCATCCAAGTCAATTATTTCTTTTAAACTAAGATTCATGTTACCTCAAATGGGCAATAGAAGATAAATAACCATAATGATTTTGCAGCAAAATAAACAGACACTCATATCATAGCAGGTGATCTTTTTTAATCAACAGACCATCCGACAATATGAATACCCTGTTTATAACCATTTAGCGACAAACCATATATTTCCACATATCAGTGCAGAATTCTTGCAGTTGTTATAACAATAACGTAATCTCAACCTCCCTTCGTTGAGTTCTATTAAGGAGTTGTCTATGCCTGTCATTCCCTATCAACCGGAAAGCATTCAGGAGCCATCTGAGCTGATTTCAGCTATCCGTTTTCGACGGGGTGGAACTTTATTAAATCTGGATCGTATGTTATTGCACAGCCCTCCCTTTGCAGCAGGCTGGAATAGTTTTCTCAGTGAAGTAAGACATAATTTGGAACTACCGGCTAAATTGCGTGAACTGGCAATCTGCACCGTCGCCATACTCAACAAAGCGGAATATGAATTCACTCAACATGCTCCAGAATTCTTAAAAGTGGGGGGGACCAGAGAGCAACTTAACAATCTCCAGCAAATTGACCACTTAACCCTCAACAGTTTATTATTCAGTGAAACAGAAAAAGCTGTCATTCAATTGTGTATAGAAATGACCCGAATGGTAGAAGTTGAAGAAGCAACCATGTCGACAATGATCGATACGCTACAAAATGATCGACACCTGGTAGAGCTGATCGGCGTGATTGCCACATATAATATGGTTTCACGCTATCTGGTCGCACTGGGGATTGAACCTGAATAACGGATAAAAGGAGCAAAACGTGTATATTGACGACAATACCCATCAGAAAACAATCGGTTATATTTTATGGATATTCGGATTCACCGGTTCACATCGCTTCTATTATGGGAAACCGCTGACTGGAACCATCTATTTTTTGACTCTGGGACTCTGTGGCATCGGCTGGATTATCGACCTGTTTCTCATCCCGGGGATGGATCGACAGGCCAATATCCGCTTTAGTGCCGGGACTTATGACTATACCATCACCTGGATTCTGTTAACCTTTCTCGGTCTATTCGGATTTCATCGTATGTATCTGGGCAAATGGATCAGTGGCATTATTTACTTGTTGACCTGCGGAATTTTTGGTCTGGGTTATCTTTACGATTTCTGGACTATCAATGATCAGATATCACAATCAAATGGCGGGTATTGAATATAAACCTAAAAACCTGAGACAAATAACTTATAGACTTTCCAGTCACCAAGACTTTGAAGGAGATAATGATGGTGCACCTGTTCTCACCACTGAAACTTCGTGATCTGACAATCCCAAATCGGATCTTTATTTCGCCCATGTGTCAATATTCCAGTCCCGATGGTAAAGCCAATAATTGGCACTATGTCCATTATGGCAGTCGGGCTGTGGGGGGTGCAGGGCTCATACTGATTGAGGCAATGGCGGTAACTCCGGAAGGGAGAATCAGCCCGGAAGATTTAGGCCTCTGGAGTGATGAGCATGCTGCATCATTCACTGCCATGATTGCCTTTATCAAAGAACAGGGCTCCGTTGTTGGAGTTCAGTTGGCTCACGCCGGACGTAAGGCCGCAGTAGAACCACCCTGGCTGGGTGGACAACCGCTTGATTCCAATAACCGTGGCTGGCAACCTATCGCCCCCAGTCCGATCCCCTTTGCTCCCGGACATCAGACTCCAAGGGAGGCAACTGCTGAGGATCTGGATAAAATTGCCCGGCAGTTTGCCGAAGCAACTCGCCGAGCTTTGACAGCTGGTTTTCAAGTTGTCGAGCTGCATGCTGCCCACGGTTACCTGCTCCATCAATTTCTTTCTCCATTAAGTAACTGTCGAAAAGATGAGTTTGGCGGCTCACTCGAAAACCGGATTCGGTTCCCATTGCATATCGCCAAGCTGGTTCGGGAAATCTGGCCGGCCAACTTACCTATGTTTGTCCGTATCTCTGCAACCGATTGGGTCAAGGGGGGATTGAGCTTAGAGCAATCACTGGAGTTCTGTCAGCAGCTTAAGTCGCTGGGAGTTGACCTGATCGATTGTTCTTCCGGGGGACTGGTCCACGATGCCGTTATTCCAGCCGGACCGGGATTCCAGGTGCCGTTGGCAACCGAAGTTAAAAATAAGGTCAATATCGCAACCGGAGCGGTAGGACTGATCACCGATCCGGCACAAGCCGAACAGATCATCGCCACTGAATTGGCAGATGCTGTATTGCTGGGAAGAAAGTTATTAGATGATCCTTACTGGCCACTGCATGCCGCCCGGGTCCTTGGAGAGAATCATCCCTGGCCGGTCCAATATGAACGAGCAAAAAGCTGATAAACTGTTTATTTCTTGGAATATTTTTCTGATTGGATCAATAGATTTTTCAGCTGTTCAATCTTATCCGTTTTGGTTGGGGATAAAGAATTGCACAACCAGCGAGAAGAAAAGGGATCAACAAAAGAGAATTTCTTTAAATCTCTTTCTCCAACATATAGTTACTTCCCTCTTGAATTTTTAGATATTCCTTAACTCGCGCGCAGTCCTGACTGATTGCCAGACGTGACGGATATTCGTAGTGATCAGAGGGAATAACTGCAATAGATATTGTCATCAGCGAAAAAATCCGTCTCACCCCATATCGATCTTCGCCAGAGAATTCTCCAACCTTACGATCTTCAGCTGTATAGAATGAGGGGACTAACTCAGTAAAACCTTCGATAATTTTTTGTGCCAGCAATTCCCCAGATTCAAGGCTGCTCAGGACAACATAGTCATCTCCACCTATGTGCCCGACCAAATCCTGCGGATTGCCATACTCCTCGACAACCTGTTTCAGAAGGCTACCAACTCTTGCAAGAACATCGCTGCCTGCCTTATATCCATATCGGTCGCTATAAACTTTGAAGTTATCCAGATCAATATAGAGATGAGCAAAGGACTGTTTGTTAACGATACGCATTTCAATTTCACGGTCAATTGCAAGATTTCCCGGCAACAGAGTCAGCGGGTTGGTATCCAGGTGCAACTGCTCCAATTCACTTAATTTTTCACCCATCCGCGCAAAGTCATTGGCCAACTGGGCAAACTCATCATTACCAGAAATTTCAGGATAATGATCAAATCTTCCTGCAGATATTCGCTGAGTTGCTATTTTAAGCTCCTTAACCGAACGGTGAATACTTAAAATAACCGCTATTGAGACTGGAGCCGAAAGACAAATACCGAGCAAACTTAGCAACACCGTCATTTGAAATGCGGAATTAGTATGTTGCGATAATTGAGCCATACCTGTATTTATTTTTTGCTGCTGCTGCTGTCTGAATTCTGCGAGATAATTTAACAATCGAATCCGGAGGGGAACGGTCATTTCGTTAGACAGTTTTTGCGCCTGGGACCAGTTTTCCAAGAACAGAGCTTTCGACAACTGATTATTTACCTGCCGATAGGTTTCAATCAATTTTATCAAGCTTTTCAACTGATCCGAAAGTGGGGGACGATTTAAGGCCAGAGTATAACGGGTAAATTCATTGTTTCGATTAAGTCGTAGTTCACTTAACGCCGGATCACGAAGTATCAATAACTGCTTTTCAATATTTTCCTGGGCAAGAAGGTTCTGTTGCAGATCACGCACCAATTCAAAAGTACGAAATTCAACGTTAACTAAGTGTTCAGTATCACTGGTCTGTTGATGTAGTCGTGTAAGGGCAAAACCAACCGCTGAAAGGCTAAAAATCACGACGACCAGATAACCAATCACCACTTTTTTAGTAACTGTTGAAAATAAATTAAACATCCGGAAAATCAACTCCATCAAGTGAAAAGTTGCTAGAGATTACTACAAACCCTCTACACATGCAAAATTATTGAAAATTCTGTTTTTTTCACAAAAAAAAGCGCCCAAAAAGGGCGCTACAGATCCGACAGAGGAAAAGATCACATCCCTAAGTAAGCCTTCCTTACATCATCATTAGCCAATAAATTTTCGGCAGAATCGACCAGAGAAATACAGCCATTCTCCATAACATAGCCACGGTCTGCCAACTTCAATGCCTGATTGGCATTTTGCTCCACCAGGAAGATCGTTGTATTGCTTTCCTTGTTGATCTGACGAATAATCTCAAAAATCTTTTTAATAATCAACGGTGCCAACCCCAGAGAAGGTTCGTCAAGTAGCAAAACCCGAGGACGTGCCATCAGTGCCCGCGAGATTGCCAGCATCTGCTGTTCACCACCAGACAGAGTCCCACCAAGCTGATTGCGACGTTTTTCAAGGATCGGGAATAAAGTCGTGACATAGTTTAAATCCTGCTGAATCAATTTCTTGTTTTTACGCAGGAAAGCACCCATTTCCAGATTTTCAAAAACCGTTAAATCAGGAAAAATCCGTCGACCTTCAGGAACCTGAACAATCCCTTTTTCAACAATTTTCTCGGCGCTCAACCCTTTTATTGAATCACCATCCAGAAAAATGTCACCATGACGTGGTGGAGTGATTCCACAGATTGACATTAATGTTGTTGTTTTCCCTGCGCCATTAGCACCAATAAGAGCAACAATCTCGCCTTCTGCTATCTCTATTGAAACATCTTTTAGAGCTTGAATATTTCCATAAAATGTTTGGATATTCTGTATTTTAAGCATAAAAGTCTCGTTAATATATAGGGTGGCTAAGCAAAATTCTTGTCCAACAAGGGGTCGTGTTTTTCAGAGGCGAAGACATACATGAGTATGTCGAGATCCTGTAATTTCACGACAACGCAGTAGGGCGATATTTTTGCAACGCCATCAAGCATCGGTCTCTTCTCCCAGGTAGGCTTCAATGACCTTTGGATTGTCCTTGATTTCCTGGGGAGCGCCCTCAGCAATTTTCTTCCCATATTCCATAACAACAATAGAATTGGAAATGTTCATAACCAGCTTCATATCATGCTCGATCAACAGAATAGCGATACCTTCCTCAGTGCTGATTTTACAGATCAATTTTTCTAAATCAGACGTTTCCTGAGGGTTCATCCCTGCCGCCGGTTCATCCAGTAACAACAAAAATGGATCCGTTGCCATTGCGCGGGCAATTTCCAGGCGACGTTGTGCACCATAGGGGAGATTCTTGGAAAACTCGTTGGCAAAATCAGCAAGACCGACCTTTTCAAGAAGAGAATAACTCGACGCAACAATCTGCTGTTCTTCGTCACGAACCGACTTACTGCGGACGATCGCTTTGAAAATACCTGCATTGGTCCGGCAGTGACGGCCAATCATAACGTTTTCAAGAACCGTCATATCGGGAAACAGGCGAATATTCTGAAAGGTTCGCGCCAAACCCATTTCAGTCACCTTATTCGGCTTTAGACCATTCAAGCGGCGCGTCTTCAGCCCCTTGGGGTGAAGCAGAATATCGCCCTTGGTTGGATTATAAATCCCGGTGATACAATTAAAAAAAGTTGTTTTCCCCGCACCATTTGGACCAATCAATGCGGCAATATCGCCTTCATAGACTTCCAAAGTCACACTATCGACAGCTCGTAGACCGCCGAAATCCATGGTCAGCCCTTTGACTTCAAGTAGTTTATGTTTTTTTTCAACCATTGTTGGTTTTATCCTTCAAACCTTTATATTGATACGTCTGCCGGAGATTACTGATAATCCCCTGAGGACGAAAAATCATCATCAACACCATTGCTGCACCAAATGCAAGCATTCGATATTCAGAGAAAGCACGCATATATTCAGGAAGTAAAATCAGGAAAAAAGCGCCAATAATCACTCCAAGAATTGAACCCATACCACCTAGAACAACTATCGAAAGAATGATTGCAGATTCCATGAAGGTGAAACTGGCAGGATTGATAAAAGTCGTTTTAGAGGCAAACAGAACCCCGACCATTCCAGCCCAGAACGCACCAAGTGCATAGGCGGATAGCTTTGTGCGAGCAATGTCGATGCCCATGGCAACGCAAGCAATCTCATCTTCGCGCATGGCGATCCAGGCACGACCGATGCGGCTGTTTTTCAGCCGATTAGTCACCAGAATTGTAAAAATCACCATCGCAATCATAATGTAGTAGATATAAATAGTGGAATTAGCCAGATTCAGATCCATTCCAAAAAAACTGGGTTTATCAATATTGGCAATTCCACTTGGACCGAATGACAGGCTGTCCCAGTTTTCCATAACAACCTTGAAGATCATCCCGAAGCCAAGAGTTACTATGGCTAGATAGTCGCCCCGCAAACGGAGAATCGGAAAACCAAGGATAATTCCAAAGAGACACCCAAGAATTCCACCAATCGGCAAAGAGATCCAGAACCCAAGGTCAAAATGATGATTCAGCAACGCATAAGAATAAGCACCAACCCCAAAGAAGGCCACATACCCAAGATCCAGCAACCCGGCCAGACCAACACTGATATTCAAGCCAAGTCCCAACACCACATAGATCAACGCTGAAATCATAATGGTGCTCTGATAAGTATCAAAAACCAGCGGGAAAACCAGTGCCGCAAGCAGTATGACTCCCATTGCTTTGTAGCGAAACGACATATCCTCAAGCAACAGTTGTGTCTTACTGCGGATCTCTCCACCTTCATCAGTAACTTTTTTTCTCACTTGTTGCCGTGCCAGCATGTAACGCCAGAGATACGACAATATAAAACTGCCAATCGCCACCCAGACCATATTCATCCAGCGCCAGATAACCTCTTGATTCATGGTATTGACACGTACAACCATCAACGGAAAGGTCAAAAAAACAAACCAGACAGACACGATAAGTGATTGCTTCAAATTCTGTAGCATATCCGTCACCCCTAAACCTTCTGCTTATGCGACTTACCGAGAATTCCGGCAGGACGCAGGATCAGGATCAGAACCAGCAAACCGAAGGTAAAAACATCCTCATAGTCACTGGAAATATAACCGGCAGCAAA